>CAYGLH010000216.1:0-6305 GCA_964350535.1 uncultured Ilumatobacteraceae bacterium | reverse complement strand
CAGCTTCTCCTCACCCGGGAGGGACAGGAGCGGGTTGCCCGCGACGACGAAGAGTGCCCGGACCGGTTCGTCCGCGTCGAGGATGTAGTCGGCGAGCAGTCCCCCGGGGATCTCACCGTGTCGGATGGTCCCGAACGGCGACTCGGTGAAGCCGGACTCGTAGGCACTGCGTCCTCTCGTCGCCATGTCGTAGAAGCCGCGCGAGAAGACGCTGCCGCCGGTCCGGTCGAGGTTCCCCGTGACGAAGGCGAGCATGTGGGCGAGCCAGTACGCGAGCGTGCCTTGTCGCCCCTGGTTGACGCCGGTCTCTTGGGCCAGACGGCGGATCTCATCGGCGTCCACGCCGCAGATGGGGGCAACCCTGTCGACCGGGTATCGAGCGACGAACTCGCGCAGGTCGTCGACACCACGGCCGTGATCGTCGACGCAGTGATGAAAGCCGACGGTGCGGTCGATCTCGTGCAGCATCGCCGCCAGGAAGTAGACGTCGGTGTCCGGCAGGATCCGCAGTGTCGGGCCGGTTCGGTCGTCAGACGTCTCGGTCTGCCGAGGGTTGACGAACCGGATCTTCGCCCCGCGGCGCGCCGCGTCCATCAGCTTCGTGTACGGCGCCGACATCGACACGAAGCTCGCCTTGCTCGCCCTCCAGTTGGATCCGATCAGCAGGATCATGTCGGCGTGTTCGATGTCCGGGAGGGGGTGGATGTAGCTCGAGCCGAAGACGGCGTTGCTCCCGGCGTACTTGTTGACGCAGTCCTGTGTTCCCGCGTTGAAGTACCGGCGCACGCCCAGTCGCCGGAGTGCGTCGGGGAGCCCGGCACCGAGCAGGCTGTTGAACCCGGACGGGTTCCCGGCGTACGACGCGATCGCGTTCGGGCCCCATCGTTCGAGGATGTCACCGGTGATCGCCGCGATCTCCCCGATCGCGTCGTCCCACGAGCGTTGCTCGACCGTGCCGTCGGCGCCCCGATGCATCGGCACGTCGAGCCGATCCGGATCGTGGTTGATCTCCACGCCGGCCAGCCCCTTCGGGCAGGCGAACCCACGTGTGATCGGATGGTCGCGGTCCGGGCGGAGCTTGGTGAGGCGCCCGTCCTCGACCGTCGCCACCAGACTGCAGGCCGGTTCGCACACTCTGCAGAACGTGATCTGCTCGGAAACCATCGCATCCCTCTTTCCGACGTCCGCCGCCCCCGGCGGAGTAAGCTAGTGAGACTAGTTTACACGACGCGCCGGCGCAACCGAGTGTTCGAGAGTGCCGGGTTCCCGTCCTGGTGGATCACGCCGGGGACGTCGTGCCCTGGCTTCACGACCCCGTCGATGGCATCGAGCACGTCGTTGTCGAGCACGACGTCCGCCGCGAGGAGCAGCTCGTCGAGCTGTTCGACGGTCTTCGGGCCGATGATGGTCGCGGTGATCGCCGGGTGCGCGTCGACGAACCCGAGCGCCAGCTGCGTCATCGAGAGCGCCGCCTCGCCGGCGATGGTCTCGAGACGCTCGACGAGGTCGAACCGCACCTCAGCATTGCGGTCGTCCGTGACCGAGCGCCCGAACCCGGGGCCGGATCCACCCGAGAAGCGCGATCCCGATGGGGCGGCCTCCCCGCGCCGGTACTTGCCGGTGAGCCAGCCACCGGAGAGCGGACTCCACGGAATGACCCCCATCGTGTAGCGCTCGCAGGTGGGCAGCACGGCAACCTCCGCCGACCGGGCGAACAGCGAGTACTGAGGCTGCTCGCACACGAACCGCTCCCGCCCTCGCCGTTCGGCGACCCATTGGGCCTCGACGATCTGGTCCGCCGGGAACGTCGAGGACCCGATGTTGATGACCTTGCCACGACGGACCATGTCGGACAGCGCTCCGAGCGTCTCGTCGATGTCGGTCCCCCAGGGCATCCGGTGGATCTGGAAGAGGTCGATGCGATCCGTTCCGAGCCGGCGCAGGCTGTCGTCGACCGCCCGCGTCACCCACCGCCTGGAGCCGCCTCGCGAGTTGCGGTCCTCCCCCATCTGCTGATGGCACTTCGTGGCGATGACGAACTCGTCGCGACGACCGGCGATCGCCTTGCCGACGATCTCCTCGCTCTCGCCTTGCCCGTAGACGTCTGCGGTGTCGATGAAGTTGATGCCGGCATCGGCTGCGCGCCCGATCAACTCGACGCAGTCGTCATGGTCGGGGTTGCCCCACGCGCCGAACATCATGGCGCCGAGACAGAACCCGCTCACCTCGACCCCGGTCGAACCCAGCATGCGGTACTTCATCCGAGACCCCCGGACCGATCACGCGACCGGAGCCTTTCCCCGGGCGGCCGCCACAGGGTATCGTAAATCGACATGGCTATCGAATCTTGCAGCGACGGCGCTCGATGAGATCGATCCGCATCGACCGCCCCGACCCGTCGACGCTCGTGCTCACCATCGACCGGCCCGAGCGGAAGAACGCGCTCCGGCGGCAGGACATCGTGGAGATCACCGCGCTCGTGCGCGGCATCGGCGACGACACCGCCTGTCTGGTGATCACCGGAAACGGCGCGTTCTGCGCTGGAGCCGATCTCGCGTCCCTCGGCGAGAAGGTGGCCGAGGGGCCCGTCACGCCGTCGTTGTACGAGGCGCCGCACGATCTGATCCGGGCGCTCCTGGCGTGTCCGGCGCCCACCATCGCCGCAGTCGACGGCCCCGCCGTGGGCATGGGGACGGACCTCGCGCTGGCGTGCGACTGCCGGCTGATCGGATCCGACGGTTGGTTGCGACAGGGCTGGGCCGCGCACGGGGTGATCCCGGCAACCGGTGGCGTCCGTTTCCTCCGCCACCTCGCGCCGAACGCGATCTGGGCGATGTTGGACGGGCAGCCGAAGCTGGACGGGCTCGAGCTCGAGCGCTTCGGCCTCGGCGAACGCGTCGCGCACGGCACGGCCATCTCGGCCGCGGTCGTGCGCGCGAGATCCTTCGCCGCACTCCCTCGCCGCGCTCTGCGCGCCTATGTCGATCTCAGCCGTCGGGATCTCCTCGACGGACTGGACGACGAACTCGCCGAGTGCGCCCGGATCCAAGCGGAATTGTTCAACGACAAGCGATTCGCGCGCAGCATCGCCGGCGCCCTGAGCGGTTCGGGGGGTCCGAACGATGGCTGACCCAGCCATCGAGGCCCAGGTGGTCACCTCGTCACCCGTTCCAGGTGTGGCCCTGGTGACGCTCAACCGTCCCGAGCGAATGAACGCCTGGACGCACGCAATGTCCGACCAGCTCGCTCAGGCGATGCAGCGACTCGACGACGATGGCGACGTCAGGGTCATCGTGGTCACCGGCGCAGGCCGCGCGTTTTGCGCCGGGGCCGACGTGGACGGCTTCTTGGCGCGGTCCCGGTCGGCTGCACCGTCGCGAGTCCCCTGGCGCGAACGAACGCTTCCGTCGACGTTGTCGACGCCCGTCGTCGCAGCGATCAACGGGCACGCTGTCGGCGTCGGGTTGTCGTACGCCCTGCACTGCGACGTGCGATTCGTCGCAGCGGACGCCAAGCTCGGCTTCGTCTTCAACCGTCGTGGGATGGTGCCCGAGGTCGGCGTCCATCGCGTGCTCACCCGCGTCGTCGGGCACGGAGTCGCATCCGACCTCCTGATGTCCGGCCGCATCATCACAGGGGAGGAGGCGCCGGCCCTGGGGCTCGCGTCGGTAGCACTGCCGAGGACCGAGGTCCTCCCGAGGGCGCTCGCATGGGCGGAGGACGTCGCGACGAACTGCAACCCCGCCTCGGTCGGCGCCACGAAGTGGCTGATGTGGGGGAGCACCCGCACCTCGGACGATTGGGCGATCGAGGTCGAGGACCGGCTCGCGGTCGCGTTCGCCGGCGCTCCGGGCGCAGCCGAAGGGATGACGGCCTTCCGCGAGAAGCGTCCGCCCGAGTGGACGACCACGGCGGCCGACGGCCACCGCGACGCGGCAGAGATCGCTGCGGGCGCCGAGGACGTGGAGAGCTTCAGCCCGCCGCGACGCTGAACACGACCGTCGCCGGCGCGTGCTCGATGGCGAACGCGGTGGAGATCTCCGGAGCGAGCTCAAGGCGGTCGAGGTCGAAGTGGAAGTGGTCGATCCGATCCAGCATCGTGCGAACCGTCGGCGCGATCATCGACGTCGCGAGCCATGCGCCTAGGCAGAAGTGGGTGCCGACGCCCATCCCGAGGTGCTGCCGCGACCCGCGGACGAGATCGAACGTGGTCGGATCGGCGTACCGATCGGGATCGTGGTTCGCGCTCGCCAGTGCGATGAGCACGCGATCGCCCTGCGCGATGTGCACACCGCCGATCTCGATGTCGCGCGTGGCGGTCCGAGCGATGGCGATGGCGACGGCCTTGAGGCGGAGAAACTCGTCGATCGCTTTGGGAACATCGTCCGGGTTCGAGCGAAGGAGCTCTCGGAGCTCGACGTCGTCCTCGAGATGGATGAGGACCTGCGTCATCAACGACGAGGTCGTGTGGAACGCTCCGAGGATCACGTTGAGGACCATCATCTCGACCTGTTCGTCCGTGAACGCCGGCGCCTCGTTCGCGAGCAGGGCGGAGATGACGTCGTCCCGCGGATCGCTCCGGCGGTCGCCGACCACGCCCTCGAGCACCGACCAGGAGGACTCGAACGTTCGCTTCGTGTGCTCGAAGTCGGCGCCGCCCGACGTCGAGATCATCCGGTGCATCGTCCGGAAGAAGGTCGGGGGATCGTCGAGCTCGAGTCCGAGGTGCTCGCTCGCCACCCCGGACAGGATCGGTTCGACCAGTTCGCGCACGACGTCGACCGGCGCGCCGCTCGCGAGGACGCGATCGAAGGCGGCGCCGACGTGACGGTCGATCAACGGCTGCAGCTCGGCGACGCGCGCTCGCGAGAAGTGAGGGTTCAGGGCGAGGCGATAGTCGTCGTGCTCCTCCCCGTCGGTTTCGCCGGGGACGAACAGTGGGCGCGTCTTCAGCCCGGGCGACGTCGGGATCCGCAGGCCACCGGTTCGATCAGGACCGGGCGCCACCGTGAAGGTCTCGGAGTCCCGGGCGATCTCCCGCACGACGTCGTAGGTGCTGGCCACCCAGTACCCTCCGTGCGACTCGCTCCAGACGATCGGCGCCGTCGCGCGCAGCTCTGCAAAGGTGGATCGGAAGTCGTGGCGGAAATTGGGATCGTTGTGGTCGAACGGGCAGGTGATCCGCTCGTCGGCGATCTCGGTCATGGGGTCCTCTCGTTCGGGTCGCTCTCGCATCAACCTTGCTGGTCGCTCCGGCCGGCGATGTGACGGCGGCGCAGATCCTCGATCGCCCCGTCGTCGAGCCCGGCCTCGCGCAGCACCTCGTCGGTGTCGCCTCCGAGCACCGGGGCGGGGCCGCGCGGACGGGTCGGCGTGCCGTCGAAGTGCATCGGTGCGGCGACGAGACCGACGGCGTCGCCGGACGTCGTCCGATGCGCAGCGATGAAGCCGTTCGGGCCGACCTGGGGATGATCCGGCAGCTCGTCGGGACGGTGCATTACACCCCAGCAACCGGCGAACCCGGTCAGCCGGGATTGCCAATCGACCAGCGCGCGTCGTCCGAACTCCTCTGCCAACTCGTCGGCGAGCACGGCCGCGTGTGCCGCCCGGTCCTCCGCCGACGTGAACCGCGCGTCGCCCGCGAGGTCGGGGCGGTCGAGGACAGCGCACAGATCGGTCCACTCTGCCGGTGACCGGACGAGCGCGAGGTAGATCCAGCGGTCGTCGGCGGTGCGATACCAGTTGACGAGGGCGTCGTGCGGCGCGGCATGGTCGGTGCGACCCGTGCTGACGCCGATCGGGTCGGCGGTCACGTCGGCCTGCACGGCCCACATCCCGACGTTGAGCAACGCCGTGTCGATCACGCTCCCGGCGCCGGTGGTGGCCTGTCGGTAGAGCGCGAACCCGATGGCGCCGGCGAGGGTGCTCCCCGCTTGCACGTCGAAGATCCCGATCGGCATGCCGGGCGGTTCCCCGTGTCGGTCCGCCATCAGGCCGGCGACGCCGCTCCCCGCCCACGCCGACACGAGATCGAAGGCGGGAGCGTTGCGCATCGGACCGTTCGAACCCCAACCGCTGCCGCGCGCATAGACGATGGACGGGTTCACCGACCGGATGTGCTCGACGTCGATCAGCAACCGCCGGCGCACGGCCTCGAGGTAGCTCGTCACGAACATGTTGGCGCGCTCGACGATCCGATACAACGCGTTCCTGCCGTCCTCGTGTGACAGGTCCAGGACCACCGACCTCTTGCCGCGGTTCGCGAGCTCGACGAGGAGATCCCGCCCGTCGAGCTCGGTCACGCC
>CAYGLH010000215.1:3335-6340 GCA_964350535.1 uncultured Ilumatobacteraceae bacterium | reverse complement strand
CGCCGGCGCGATCACGACCACGCTCGATCGCGGCGGGCGGGTCGTGGGACGGATCGGGATCGACGGCACGACGCACCGGTACGAACGCGACGAGCATCAGCGGCTCGTCGCGTGGCAGGCCCGCACGGACGTGCGGTGGCAATTCTCCGAGGCGCAGCCGGGCACATCGCTCGACGACGACGATCCGGGTGTGCCAGGCGTGCCCGAGGGGATCGTCGCCGTCAGCTGCGGTGGTCGTCGCCGACGGATCCGCCGTGACGCGGGTGGGCGCACCACGGTCGCCTCGGGGGGTGGACGGCCGACGGTGCGCTACGACTACGACGCCAACGGCAATCGCGTCGGACGTCGCACCAACGGTGAGATCACCCGCTACCGCTACGACGGCATCGGCCAGCTGGTGGCGATCGACCACGCCGACGGCAGCTGCACGGAGATGGGCTGGGACGCGCTGGGCCGGCGCGTCTGGATCGCCCGCGACGGCGAACGGTTCGACGAGCACCGCGACCTCGACGGCAGGTTGTGGGCGGTCACCGACGGGAGCGGACGGGCGGTGCACACCTTCCTCTGGTGGGACGACCGGGTGATCGCCCGCATCGACGGCGCCGTCGACGAGCCTCTCGCCGAGGCGTACCTCACCGACCCGTACGGCACGCTGGTCGGCGTCGCCGCACCGGGCGCCGACGGGACGTGGCGGGTCCACGACGCCATCGGGGGGCCGTACGGCGAGGTCACGGGTCCGTACCGACCCACGCTGTTCGGACACATCAGCGACGGGTGGACCGAGCTGATCTGCTTCGGTTGCCGGCTGCTCGACCCGGAGACGGCGTCGTTCATCACCCCCGACCCGTGGCACGGGGGAGCGGACGACCCTCGGGTGTTGGCCGGCGCGAGCGCCGCCGAACTGGCGCTCGCGGCCGAGTCCCCGCGCAGCGGGATCCATCCGGTGGCACTCGGCCAGTTCGACCCGCTCTCGCGTCCCGATCTCGACGGCCACTTCGCGTGGGGCAACTTCTTCCTCAACCTGATCCTCGCGCCGACGTGGGGCTTCCCGCTGACGTCCCTGTCGCTGTTCTTCTTCTTCCCCGTCGACATCTACTTCGAGCTCGCCGGCTTGCTCGCCTTCATCTTCACCGACCACCCCTGGCCGCACCACTCGTTCGTCAACATGAAGGGCCTCGCCGGCAGCACACAGCTCGGGACGGCCGCGCTGGCGCTCAACGGCTTCCTGCCGCGGGCGATCGCCGGCGGTGGTGTCGGCAAGGACCGGGCCGTCACGATCGGCCACGTCGCGTGGGAGAACCGGCGCTACTTCGAGCTCCTCGACCGTCCCCGGGTGCTGACGGTCGAGGACATCGCCGGGCCACCGGGTGCCGACGGACGCCCCAGCGGTGGCGCGACGGCATTCTCGACCGCCTCGCGCGGCTCGATCATCGCCGTCGAGAGCGTCGATGCGGACAACCGTCGCTGGATCCACGGCACCTGGTGGACCCGCGGGGGCGGCAGCCATGTCGGACTGCGCGGCGGCGATCAGGTCTTCGAGGATCGCGTCGCTCCGGGAACGGCGCACGCCCCCGGCTCGGTGTTCCTCGCCCAGCCGATGCCCGAGAAGATGGCGACGCCGCGCACGGCGAGCGACGCGGGCCGGGTCACGGTGACCGAGTACCTCGTGGACTCGTCGACGAGCAGCACCGGTCGGATCGTGCGCGATCAGTGGTTCGCCATCGCCGTTCCGGGCGATGCGGGGATCGCCGCAGGGGAGGCGATCCGCGTGCGCGTCGACGACGACGCGGTGGCGCCCGCGTTCGCCGGTATCCAGGAGGTGATCGCCGGTTCGCGCCCGGTCCTCCTGCTCGACACCGAACTGCCGGCGCGCTTCCACGTCGCCGGATTCGAGGACGATCTCGAGGTGACCAAGCTGTCCGCGGCGTCGGGAGCGTCGGCCGGAGCGAGCGCCGGCTGGACCGCCGCCGCCGTCACGCCGACGACCCCGGCCAATCGCACCCTCACCCATGCCGCACCCGGCCACCGGGTGCGGGTCGACGACATCGTGGCGGTGACACCGGCGCCCGCCCGCCCGGCTCCGGAGCGACCGGTCGTGTACGGCGAGGTCGAGTCGGTGCGCGTCGACCTCACCCTGACGGTGGCGGCCCCGGCGGGTGTCGTCGGGAGCAACGCCTTCCTCCTCACCCCGGACGGCACGGTGGCGCGCGGCTCGGTCCCCGACCCCGCCACCGATCTGGCGACGGTGGCGATCGCGGGCGACCACGACCTCGAGGTCGACGACATGGTCGCCGTCCACCCGGTCAGGCCCGGCGTGCACCACGGCCGCGTCACCAACGTCACGGCCGCCGGCGGTGGCAATCCCGCGACCGTGACGCTCGATCCACCGATCCCGGCGGGTGTCGTGGCCGGGCTCGACGCCCCGGTGCGACTGGCACGGCTGCACCCGGCCGATCGCGACCGAGACACGGGCGAGGTCGTCGCTGCCTCGGGCCCGACGATCACCCTCGCGGCGCGCTCCAACGAGATCTTCGCAGCGGACGCCGCGGTGCTCGTCGAGCACGGCCCCGACCTCGTCGTGCGCACCGTCGCGGCCGTCGCCGCCACCACCGTCGTCCTCGTCGACGAGATGGCGCCACCCGCCACGGCCCTCGGGCCGGACTTCTCGCTCCAACTCCAGGCGATGGTCCACGAGGACCACGACGCGGAGCTCGCCGCCGACCGCTTCATCGAGCACACGGCGGGCGACGCCCCCGGCGCCTACGGCGCGTGGCCCGCCCAGTTCCTCGGCTTCGCCCCGCACGCCTACGACGTCGATCGACGTCCGGCGGGCTGGCGCTACTTCGTCAAGTCCGGCAGCGAGCCCGGCGACCTGCACCCCGACTACCACGATCTCTGGCAACCGCTGACGGTCGGGGGAAAGCAGTACTGGGTGTTGTCGTCACCCGTCAGGATCGCCGAGGACGACGGCATGCTCCTTGCCGGCGGCTCGTCGGCGTCGGTCG
>CAYGLH010000215.1:0-3325 GCA_964350535.1 uncultured Ilumatobacteraceae bacterium | reverse complement strand
ATCCGGACGACACCCACCCGCGCCGCCACCGCCAGGCGATGACCACGTCGGGCGGCGTCCACGTGCTGGAGGTGGTGGTGCAGGCGTTCGCCCGGGCGGCAACGCCGGTCGTGCGCCCGGTGCCCGGGGGCGCGCCGGTCCTGTGCCGGCCGGCCGAGACGCAGGTCCCCGTCGAGCCGCAGGTCCGCTGGAGCCTCGCCGACTCGCTCGACGAGCACGAACTGGCGCACACCGTGCAGAACATCTACTGGGGGCCGTTGCTCACCGCCCTCCCGATCCAGGGGCTGATCCGCACGACGGCCGACACCTTCGCCGCCGCCGGCAGCGAACGGCCCGACTGGATGATGTGGCACCCGTTCGACCATCTGGACGACAGCGTCGGGTTCGACGACACGAACGTGTTCGAGATGCTCAGCATGGCCGGCCTGATGCAGCTCGTCTGGACGTTCATCATCCTCGGCCCGGCACTCGCCGACGACGACGCCCAGCACCACCTGCTCGGACTCAACTTCTCCGACTGGGGACAGGTGTTCAACCCGGTCAACCAACAGATCATCAACCACATCCCCGAGGTCGATCCGGACGCGTCCGCCGGCGACCGGTGGGGCCTCTACTTCGCCAACCTGGCGGCGCGGGCGCTCGACATGCGCGCCTGGACGCCGCTGATCGGGATGGTGCCGTTGCTGCTCCCCGACGCTGCGACGAATCCGTTGGAGCAGCAGGCGGCGCGCTGGACGGGCGACGTCTACTCGACGTTGCTCACCGTCGACGATCGGAACAACCGGACGTTGCGGATGCGACCTGGCGCCGCGCTGCTCAGCGAGAACACGGAGGCGAACCGCACGTTCCCGCTCGGCGACACGGCGCGGGTGATGCTGTTCTACGACAAGCTCGACCGCTACCTCTTCATGGACCGGTGTGACAGCCCGACCGAACTGGCGCACCTCGTCGAACAGTTCGGCTGGGGCGACGCGAAGGACTTCGTCGAGATCGAGCTGGAGGGCCCGCCGGGGACGCTCGCGCTGCTCCGGCCCGATCTGGTGGCGGACGCGTCCACGCTGACCGCCCACCCCGTGGACGGTCCCGACGATCCCGCCAACCCGGGAACACCGCTCGGACCGTTCGACTTCGTCGAGGTGCCGACCGGTCGCGCCCTCTCGCCATCGCCGCGCAGTCTCACGCCCGCCGGTCCCGCGGTGACGCGGGCGATGGGCTTCTACCTCGTCCCGGCGAGCACCGGCACGTTCAAGCTCACGGCCTGGGACGGATCGGCGGGGGAGGGTGACGCCGACCCCTTCACCTACACCGCCACGGTCACCGTCGCCGGCGAGGTGCAGCTCGACGACACGCCGATCGAGTGGGTGATGCCGCTCGCGTCGGGGACGGCCGGTCCACCACCTGCGCTACCGAGCGGCGATCTGACGCGGATCGTCACCCAGACGGCCCGCCTGACGGTCACCGACCAGGACACGACCGACTGGATCGCCGAGGCCGACGGCTCGGTCACCGTCACCCGCATCGCGGGCGGACAAGGATGGACCCTGGTGTTCGGAGATCCGGGCGGCGGGTTCCCGGTCCGCAGCCGCGTCCGGATCTGGCGTCCCGTGCGCGGCGACGACCCCGAGCTCTTCGACTTCGAGCACCGCGACGAACCGACCCGCGTCGGGCGACGTTCCTACATCGACGACGAGTTCTGGGTCCCCGTGCGCGACTTCTCCGTCGTCACGACCGAGCTGCCGGCGCTGCCGTCGACCTCGATCACCGCCGCCGCCGAGCACGTCCGCAACCTGCCGCTCCCGATCGACGGTGCCGGCAGCGTCGTGGTCACGCCGACCGGTGGGCGCACACTGCGCCACGAGCAGGCGGCCGGCGACGACCGGATGGACCTCTGGCGGTTCGAGCTGGACGGGACCAAGGCGCTCGAGTCTGCCCTGACGTTCGAGGTCGAGGTCACGTTCGGGACCGGCGCGGCGACGCTCGCCCGCGACTTCCAGCTCACGGTCACGCCGAACTTCACGATCGACACTGCCCCCGGAGGTGGTCCGTACGCCGTCAGCGAGGCCGGCGGGGCGTTGACGCTGCAGATCGGCGGGGGCGCGGCACCCTTCGAGGTCGCCGGCGAGCTGCCCCCCGGCGTGGATGCGTCGGTCGCCGGAACCACCATCACCGTGACCGCCGACGCCACCGCCTCGCCGGGCACCCACGTCCTCGTCGTCCGCGACGCCGACGACCATCTGGGCATCCGCACCCTCACCGTCGAGCTCTGAGCCCGCCGGCGGCGTCGACCGCTACGCTGCACGAGCACCATGGCACGCGACAGCTTCCACCAAGTCCTCCAGTCGGTCCCGATGCTCAGCGGGCTGTCCCGCCCCGAGCTCGACGCGGTGGGAGCGGCCACCACGCAGCTCGATCTCGAGCAGGGCAAGGTGCTGATGTCCGAGGGCGAGATCGGGCGCGACATGTTCCTCGTGCTCGACGGCACCCTCGAGGTGCGCCGCAACGGCGGCTACGTCGCCGACATCGGGCAGGGCGGCTTCGTCGGCGAGTTCGCCATCCTGGCCGACACGCCGCGCAACGCCACGGTCACCGCGAAGACCGACGTGCGCGTGCTCCACCTCGATCGTCGGGCGTTCGCCGGCGTGCTCGAGCAGGTGCCGCAGATCGCGGTGAAGATGCTGCCGGTCGTCGCTCGGCGCAGCGTCGAGAACAGCGCGCTGCCGGTCGGCTGATCCGATGTCCTCCGGTGGGTCACCGGGCGCCGATCGGCGCCCCACGGGCGAACGAGCGGCGCCCAACGTCGTCCGCGACGTCGTCCGCGCGGACGAGGAGGCGGGCACCTTCGGCGGCAGGGTGCAGACGCGGTTCCCGCCCGAGCCGAACGGGTTCCTCCACGTCGGACACGCCAAGGCGATCGCGGTCGACTTCGGCATCGCCGCCGAGTTCGGTGGGACCTGCAACCTCCGGTTCGACGACACGAACCCCGACACCGAAGAGGCGGACTTCGTCGACGCCATCGTGGAGGACCTCGAGTGGCTCGGCTACCCGCTCGACGGGCCGCCGCTGTTCGCCAGCGACTACTTCGACCAGCTGTACGAGTGGGCCGAGCTCCTGATCGATCGCGGGCTGGCCTACGTCGACGAGCAGGACGGCGAGACGATCTCCGCGCAGCGTGGCGGGTACGGGCGCCCCGGCGTGGAGAGCCCATATCGCGACCGTCCGGCCGCCGAGAGCCTCGAGCTCTTCCGGCGCATGCGGTCCGGCGACGTCGCCGAGGGGGCGATGGTGCTGCGCGCCCGCATCGACATGCAGCACGAGAACATGCAAC
>CAYGLH010000214.1:0-6343 GCA_964350535.1 uncultured Ilumatobacteraceae bacterium | reverse complement strand
GCCGCCCGGAGCCTCGGTCGCCCCTTCGTAGGAACGGCCGCCGACGACGAGCACGGCACCGACCCACGGGTTCGGGTGCGCCGTCGCCCGCACCGACGCGCTCAGCTCCAGCGCTCGCATCATCAACGCCGAATCGTCCACCGCGCCAGCCTGGCAGCTGGGATGCGCTGCACCCGCCTCCTGCGTTCCCGGCCGGCGGGCGCGGGACGGGCCGCGTCGCCGGATCCGCCACCCGGGCTCCGCCTGCGCGATCCTCTGGCGATGGCGTTCGACACCCCGATCACGATGACCGGCCCGGCCCGCGCACCGCGCAACCTGCTCCACGACCAGGAGTACGACGGGCACGCCAGCCTGCACGACGAGTCGGTGGCCGACGACCTCGGACTGGCCGGCGCACCGATCGAAGGCCCGACCCACTTCTCCCAGTTCGAACCGTTCGGCGTCGCGCTGTGGGGTCGCCGCTGGTACGAGACCGGCTGCATCAGCATGCACTTCCAGACGATGGTCGTCGAGGGCGAGGAGGTCACCGCTCGGGCGGTCGCCGCACCCGGCGCCGGCATCGCCGAGGTGGCGGCGGCCAAGTCCGACGGCACGCCGGTGTGCGCCGGCACGATCTCGGTCGACCCGGCCGCGACGACGGCACTCGACGAGCGCCTGGCGACGACGCTCGCACGAGACATCGGCGAGTTGTTCATCGTCGACCGGCTCGAGGTCGGCATGCGCAGCCGTGAGCCGGTGACGGCCTCGGTGGACATGGAGACGCCGAGCGGCAACCTCTACCCCTTCTCCCTGCGCCGGAAGCTCGACACGATCACCGAGTCGACGACGTGGTTCGAGACCGATGAGACGCCGTGGGGGCGGCCGGTGCTGCCGTTCGAGATGATCAGCGTGCTCGCCCAGAAGCGGGGCTCGGACTTCCCCGTGCGCGGCCCGGCGGTCGGCCTCTTCCTCGACCTCGAGATCAAGCTGATCGACGGCCCGGTCTTCGTCGACGAGGAGTACACGGTCGAACGCGAGGTCGTGGCGCTCAGCCAGAGCCGCAAGGTCGAGTCGCACTGGGTGCGGTCGTCGCTCACCGCGGCCGACGGCCGCCACGTCGCCGACGTGCTCCTCCACTCGGGTGTCTTCAAGGCGAGCTACGCCGACTACCCGGCCGACAAGCTCGGCTGAGCTGCGGTACTACGGTTTGGCGATGGAACGGATTCCGGCACGCCGGCTGGAGGGCGCCGCCGACGGACCGGCGCCCGCACGTGTGCGGGAGGTCGCACCCGCCGCTCCGCCGAGCACGTCGACGCCCACGATCTCCCGATCCAACGAGCGCGTCCGACGGCGCGCTGCCTCGGCGCCATCGGCGAGCGCCGGCGCACGCCCGGTGACCATCCGGCGAACCCCGGAGACGGGGCTCGCCAAGTCGGGTCACAAGACGGACTTCACCAAGAAGGTCCGCGATCGGGCCACCGGCGCCCGCAACCCGATGGGCGGCAAGAAGCAGTTCGCCACCCTGTCCGACCAGCAACGGGCGGCGAAGGTCGTGAAGTACGTCAACGTGCCGCTGGCGTCGTCGCACGTCCCCAAGGTCACCGGTCAGGTCGACCCCGGGATGACGTTCCCGGACGCCGAGTTCGACTTCCAAACGTGGACGGTGAAGGTCGGCGCCGGCGATCCGAACAACCCGCCGACGGATGCCGACGCCGCTGAGGTCGCCAACTCCGTGTACCACGAGAGCCGCCACGCGGAGCAGTGGTTCCGGATCGCTCGCAAGCGCGCCGGCGACGACAAGACCCTCACCGCGGATCAGCTGGCGGCGGCGATGTTCATCCCCAAGCACATCGCCGAGGCGGCGATCAAGCGGCCGTTGAAGAAGCAGACGAAGGTGTCCAAGGCGCTCCACAGCAAGAAGCACAACCGGCGGCAGGCGAAGAAGCTGACCGAGGCCGACAGCTGGGACCAGAGCGTCTACGGCACCGGTGCGCAGCACCGCAACGCGGTGCTCGGCGACACCACCAATCGATACGACGAGTACCGGGCCCTGCCCGAGGAGGTCGACGCCTGGGCCGTCGGCGACGACGTCGGCGCCACATCGACCGCCAAGATCGCGAAGACCCGGGCTGCGCAGCACAAGGCGGCGCAGAAGAAGGCGAAGAAGTCGTCGGGCTGACGACGCCGCCCGATCTGCTCAGCCGTCGAAGTTCGGTTCACGCTTCTCGAGGAAGGCGCGGAACGCCTCGGCGGTGTCGTCGCTGGCGCTGATCCGCAGGTGCCGCTCCGCCTCGAAGTCGACGAAGTCGGCGAGGGTCATCCGCTCGGCGGCCAGGTAGTTGCCCTTCATGCCGAGCAGCGCGGTGGGCGACTTCTTCAACAGCGTCGCCACGACTCCGTCGACGTCGGCGGCGAAGGAGTCGGCGGGGAACACGCGGGCGACGAGCCCGAGCGAGAGCGCCTCCGCAGCGTCGATCTTGCGCGGCATGAAGGAGAGGTCGCGCGCTCGCGATGCCCCGATCAGTCGGGGAAGCGACCACGGGATCGCCATGTCACCGGCGACGGCGACGTCGAGGAACGCGGTGTTCATCTTCGCCGCGTCGGACATCAGCCGCAGGTCGCAGGCGAGGGCCCACCCCATCCCCGCACCGGCGCAGGCACCGTTGATCGCGGCGATCGTGACCTGGGGCATCTCGTGGAACAACGCGGTCATCGCGAAGTCCGCGCTGTGCAACCGGCCCTCCGAGCTCCCGCTGCTGTAGTGCTGGAGGTCGGCGCCGGGACAGAACGCCCGGCCGGCGCCCGTGATGACGAGCACCCTGGTCGACCGGTCGGCAGCGACGTCCTGCAACACCTCGACCAGCTCGCGCATCATCGTGTTGGTGATCCCGTTCATCGACTCCGGTCGGTTCAGCGTCACCCGGGCCAGCCCTCCGCTCACCTCGAGTCGCACCGTCTCGTCGGTCATGACGCCTCCTCTGCCGCTCCGAGCCGTGGGAACTTCGCCGGCCGGCGTTCCAGCAGCGCTGTCGCGCCCTCCTTGGCATCGACCCGATCGAGGGCCGCGTACTGCACGTCGTCGGTCTCACGCAGCGCGTCGTCGTACCCGACGCCGAGGTGCCGGTAGACGAGGCGCTTCGTGTCGGCCAGCGAGGCGGGCGACACATTCTCGGCCAGCTCGACGATGTAGTCGCGAGCGGCCGACTGCAAGGCGGCGGGCTCCACCACCTGTTGGACGAGCCCGATGCGGTGGGCCTCGGCGGCGTCGATCTTGCGCGACGACCAGAGCAGGTCGAGCGCCGCGCCGGTGCCGACGAGCCGTGGCACGATCCACGTCGTGCCGTGCTCGGCGATCAACCCGCGCTTCGAGAAGATCGTCGTGAACTGGGCGGTGGTCGAGGCGATCCGCAGGTCGCACATCGCCGTCAGCACGAAACCGCCGCCTGCGGCGACCCCGTTGACGGCGGCGATGACCGGCTTGGGCACCTCCAACAGCCAGGTGAACAGGCCCGGGACCTCCTCGGTGACGGGCCGCGACGACGAGCCAGCCGCCGCGGTCGCCCCGAGCACCGAGGCGTCGAGCCCGGAACAGAAGCCCCTGCCCTCACCGGTGACGACGATGCCGACGACGGACGGATCCTGCACCGCCGCGTCGACCGCTCGGCGGAAGGCCGCGAGCATCGGAGACGTCAGCGCGTTGAGCGTCGCGGGTCGATCCAGGGTGATCGTCGCCACCGGGTCGTCGACGTCGTAGCGCAGTCCGGTCGTGGGTTCACCGAGATCGGTCATCGCCCGACCCTATGGCCGCGAAGCGATCCCGCTCCGACCGGGGTCCGGTGTGACCGAAGTCAGTGGCGAGAGCGATGAGTCCTGTGCTGACATTTCGTCAGATCGTCCGGGGCACGTCGCGCCCCCTTCGCTGGACGACACTGAGGAGCAATCGAAGAATGTCCCCCCAACCTGCTGTGCAGACCCGGCCGGGCGCCTTGCCGCGTTTGGCCCGCGCCTGCGTCCGCCACCGATGGATCGTGATCGGCGCCTGGGTGGCGCTGCTGGTCATCGCCAACGCCGTCGCCGGCGCCATCGGCCCCGACTACCGCACCGACTTCACCCTTCCCGGCGGGGAGGCGAAGGACGTGCAGGAGCTGTTGGAGGCCAACTCGCCCGATCGAGCCGGGTTCACCTCGCAGATCGTCTACGAAGCCGAGGGCGGCGTCGACGATCCCGAGGTCGTCGCGGCGATGGAGGACCTGTTCGCCTACGTCGAGGCGCAGGGCGACATCACCGTCACCAGCCCGTACGACTCGCCGCAGCAGATCAGCCCCGACGGCACGATCGCCTTCGCCCAGCTCGACATCGCCGACACGAGGGAGTTCACCGAGCTCGTCGACGTCGGCGAGGAGATCATCGACCACGGCGACGAGGTGACCGACGTCGCCGGGCTCCAGGTCGAGTACGGCGGCGACCTGTTCGCCGAGTTCGAGCTGCCCGAGAGCGAGGCGTACGGCCTGATCGCCGCCGTGATCATCCTCATCGTCGCCTTCGGGTCCGTGCTCGGAATGGGCCTGCCGATCGGTACCGCGCTGTTCGGGCTCGGTGTGGCGACGGCGTTCGTCACACTCGCCAGCCGCGTGATCGCCATGCCCGACTTCACCACGGCGATGGTGGCGATGATCGGCATCGGCGTGGGCATCGACTACGCGCTTTTCATCGTCACGCGCTACCGCTCGAACCTGCGCGCCGGCGCGTCCGTCGAGGACGCCGTGGTCGCCGCGGTCGACACCAGCGGCCGGGCCGTGCTGTTCGCCGGGCTCACCGTGATGATCTCGTTGCTCGGCCTGATGTTGATGGGTCTCAGCTTCGTGCAGGGTGTCGCCCTCGCCGCCACCGCCGGCGTCGGCCTCGTGATGACCGCGTCGCTGACGCTGCCCCCGGCCCTGCTCGGCTGGGTCGGTCCGCGCATCGAGAACGCGGCGTGGCCGGCCCTCGCGGCGGTCGGCCTGTTCGTCCTCGGCGCGTTCTCCGGGCTCGTCACCAAGCAGCCGACCCTGTTCCTCCTCGGTCTGGTGCTGGCGATCGCGGTGTTCGCGATCAGCTTCGCGGTGAAGCCGATGCGGCGCCTGGTGCCCCACCGCCACGAGCCGCCGAAGGAGCAGCAGTTCTGGTGGCGCTGGAGCCGGTTCATCCAGCGTCGGCCGTGGCCCAGCGCGATCGTCGCCACCGTCATCCTGCTGGTGCTCGCCATCCCGCTGCTGTCGATCCGTCTCGGGTTCGGCGACTACGGCAACTACCCCGAGGACACCACCGTCCGGCAGGCCTACGACCTCATCGCCGAAGGGTTCGGACCCGGCTCGAACGGTCCGCTGTTCATCACCGTCGAGGGTGAGGCGGCCACCGACCAGGCGGCGATCGGCGCCTTCGTCGGCGAGATCCAGGCGACCGAGAACGTGGCGTTCGCCGTGCCCCAGCCGGTGAGCGACGGCCTCAGCCTCGTGATCGTCTACCCCGAGAGCGCGCCCCAGGACGAGGCCACCGATGCGCTCGTCGACACCCTGCGCGACGACGTGATCCCGGCCACCGGCGTCGACGCGATGGTCGGCGGGTTCACCGCCGGATCGGCCGACTTCGCCTCCTACCTGGCGGGTCGAATGCCGATCTTGATCGGGGTCGTGTTGCTGCTCAGCTTCGTGCTCCTGATGGCGGTGTTCCGCAGCCTCCTCGTGCCGCTCAAGGCGGTGGTGATGAACCTGCTGTCGATCGGCGCGGCCTACGGCGTCGTCGTCGCGATCTTCCAGTGGGGGTGGCTCGCGGACGTGATCGGTGTACCCAAGCCCGGACCGATCGACGCGTGGGTGCCGATGTTCCTGTTCGCCATCGTGTTCGGCCTGTCGATGGACTACGAGGTGTTCCTCCTGTCGCGGATCAAGGAGGAGTACGACCGCACCAAGGACAACGCCACCGCCGTCGCCGACGGGTTGGCGGCGACCGCCAGGGTGATCACCGCTGCCGCGCTGATCATGTTCTGCGTGTTCGCCGCGTTCGTGCTCGGCGACGACCGCTCGCTGAAGCTGTTCGGCCTCGGCCTGGCGATCGCGGTGCTGATCGACGCGACGATCGTCCGGATGCTGCTCGTCCCGGCGACCATGGAGCTGCTCGGCGACAAGAACTGGTGGATCCCCAAGTGGCTCGACCGCATCCTGCCCAACATCGAGGTCGAGGGCCACGACGCGATCGAGGAGGAGCCCCACGAGCCCCCCGCCGACCGCGACGAGGAACTCACCCCCGTCTGACCCCGCACCCCCCACCCGAAATTTGCGCGTACCGTCGCGCTGAGCGCGACGCTGACGGCAAGTTTCGGAAGGGG
>CAYGLH010000213.1:0-6371 GCA_964350535.1 uncultured Ilumatobacteraceae bacterium | reverse complement strand
ATGCTCCCGGCGTGGCCGATGATGTTGGTGTTGGCCTTCGACGAGGTCATGTCGTTGTAGCTGTCGCCCATGTCGATCACCGGACGGTCCGGGTCGGCTACGAACGGCGTCTGCACGTAGCGGTTGCGGTACCACTGGGCCCGGCCCTCGCGGAGCCGGATCCCGTGGATCATCCCGTCACCGAGGAACGGATGTTCGCTGTACCCCGTGATCGGGTTGGCGCCGTTGCGTAGATAGCGGCCGTCGAGCTCGGCCGGGATCGTGCCGCGCACCTCCAGGTCGGTGATCGTGCGCTCCTCCTGGACCGGTGTCCAGTTGCCGCGCAGGTGCATCGGTCGTTCTTCGATGGTCGACATCGTTCGTTCCCCAGTCCCCTCGTCGTGGTCCCCCGGATCGACGTGAGCGCCGATCACTGAACACAGTTTAGCACGTTACTTAACCGTGTTTAGCGAAGTGGTGCGGGGCGCGTCGAGTCGGGGCGTCAGCCGGTGCGATCGAAGCCCAACGCGACCCCGGCGTCGAGATCGTCCACCGCCGTGAAGGTGCGGTGCACGAGCGCTTCGAACAGCGCCACCCCGCGCTCGTTGGCAGGATCGATCGTGAGCAGTCCTGCGCCGAAGCTGACGGCGTAGAACACCAGCCCTTCGAGGTACCCGCGGCGGACGGTCTCGAGCGGGACCGCGTCGACGGGGACGCCTCCGGCGTGCAGCCCCGCGACATACCGCTCGAGCAACTCGGCGTCGTGGGCGCGCCGCATCTCCACGTCGAGGTTGTTGGCGCAGAAGTAAACGAAGTCGGCTTGGCCGGGTGCCCGCATGCTCATCTGCCAGTCGATCACGGCGACGGACCCGTCGTCGAAGAAGAACAGGTTGTCGAGCCGGAAGTCGCCGTGGGTCAGCGTGCACGGCTCGTCGAGGTGCCCGGTGATCCACTCCGGCATCTGCTCGACGAAACGCTCGCACCAGCGCAGGCAGCGGGCGGGCACCTCGTCGCCGAAGCGTTCGAGGAACATCGGCCAACCGATGGCGAACGTGTCGCGCAACATGTTGATCGAGTCGTCGTCGAGGCCGGGCATCCAGGTGAACGTCGGCAGCAACGGGTGCTCGAACCAGTGGGCGTGGTGGCGGGCGAGCACGTCGACCGCCCGCTCGGCCTGGTCGAGCGTGGCGCCCGCGACGTGGTCCCCGACGACCGCGCCGCTGAGGTCCTCGAGGACGAGGCACGGCGGGTCGGCGCGGTTGACGTGGGCCGTCGGGACGCGGATGGTCATGTGCGGCGCCGCCTCGTCGTAGAAGCGGTGCTCGCGCTCCCAGACCCGCATCATCTCGCCCATCGCCCGCCCGCCGGGGTCGGCCGTGGGCAGCTTCACGATGACCGAGGCGGGCACGCCGGGATCGGCCGACGTCAGGTGCACCCGCGCCAGTTGGCCCATGAACCCGGCGCCCTGGGCGATCTCTTCGACGTCGATCGCGTCGATCGTTCGGCCCAGCTCGGCACTGAGCCAGCTGCGCGTGACGTCGTCGAGTGTTGCGGGGCCCCCAGCCATCGCCGGAACGTAGCAGGGCGCGCCACGGCTGCTGCGACGTCAGTCGCCGCCCGGCACCACGCCCTCGGTGAGCGCGGTGACGTCGGCCTCGTGCGGCGACCCGTCGTAGACGAGCTCACCGCCGCTGAGCGCCAGCAGCCTGCTCCCCTCGCGCACCGTCGCCAGCTCGTGCGTGGCGACCAACAGCGCGGCGCCGTCGGCGTGGGCCGAACGCAGCAGCTCGAGCAGTGCCTCCCGACCGATCCGATCGAGGCCGACGAACGGCTCGTCGACGAGCAGGACATCGAACGGCCGGGCGAAGCCCAACGCGATTTGCGCCTTCTGCTTGAGACCGCGACTGAACGTCGACGGCAGGTCGTCGGCACGCGGCGTGAGCCCGAGCGCGTCGAGCAGGTCGCCGGCGTGCTGTTCCCAGTCGTCGGTGTCGTGCAGGCGCGCCACGTACTCCAGGTGCTGCCAGACGCTGAGGTCGTCGTAGAACACCGGTTGGTCGGAGATGTAGGAGACCGCCGCCCGCGCCTCGAGCGAGCCGATCCGGCTCCCGGCCAGCCGGGCGGTGCCGACCGTCGGTTCGAGCAGCCCCGCCAACATGCGGATCAACGTCGTCTTACCCGAACCGTTGTGGCCGATGATCGTGACCCGCTCGCCGGCGGGCACCGTGAGGTCGAGCGGCCAGAGCGCCGGGACCTCGAAGTAGCTCTTCGCCAGGCCTTCGGTGTGGACTGCGGGTGTCTCGGTGCTGCTCATGTCCTGGCGGCCCGTCCTTCCTCGAAGAATGCTCGGGTGCGGAGTCCCCACCGGTCGCGTCGCCGCACCCACACGAGCGCCAGCGCCAGCGCCAGCGCGCTGCCGAGGACGATCCGCACGACCGTGCCGGCGCCGGCGTCGGCGCGCAACACGAGGACCGGCACGACGGCCGTGGCGCTGAGGATGACCGGTGCGATCGTGCTGAACGCGGTGCTGAACCCGGCGAACTCGGCCATCGCGAACGGCGACTGCTGGCCGCGCTCGGACCCGAAGATGTTGGTGTTCTGCGCGCTGAGCGGGAGCGGTGCATCGAGCACCGTCGTGACGACCGGCCCGAGCGCTCCGAGCCACGCCGTCGGGACGGCGACCGAGAACGCGACCGCCGCCGAGCTCGGCCGGAGCGCCGTCGCCACGGCTGCGCCGACCATCGCGACCACCGCCAGCGTGATGGCGGGAACGACGAGGTGCCGGACGTACAGCGCGCCCCGATCGAGCGGGAGGCCATCGGTGATGTCCGGGCGGTCGACCTCCTCCGACAGCGGCTCGATCGACTCCATGCCGACGACGAACACCGCCGCCAGCAGTCCGAGGGCGTACAGCGGCGAGGCGGTGACGGCGAGCGAGCCGAACGCGCCACCGACCGCGGCGAGGAGCGCGATGCGCACCACCCGGGATGCCGGGAGGCGCCGCACCGACGCGATGCCGCGGCGCCACGCCACGGCCGTCATCGCCGTGCCGGCGACGGGAAGCGTCGCGGAACGACGCGGCGGCGGGATCGCACCTTCGGCGCCCGGTGGCCCGCTCCGGGTCGACGGCGGCGCGACGCTGCGCGCGCTCGGTCGACGATGCTGCCGCCGGCTGCCCCACGGCACCGGGCGTGGCGCCTCGGCACGCAGCTGACGGCGCAGCAGCACGACGGTGCGGAGATCCTGCACCGTGGCCGCGAACCGCAGCTGCGAGACCAGCTCGCCGCGTCGGACGAGCGGTTCGAGGCGCAGCCGCCCGATGAGCGCGAGTGCGACCGCCACCACGGCGCACGCGGCCACGATCGCCAACGCGTCGATCGGGCGTTGGCGGATCCCCCACAACGCGACCGAGCCGGCGAGGTTGCCCGGTCCGGCGCGGGCGACGGTGCCGAGCTCGTCGTGCCAGGTGGCCCACGCGGCGAGTCCCTGCCATGCCAGCAGCACCGCTCCGATCGCCGATGCCATCCAGCGCGGCACCCGCAGGGCGTGGGCGATGATCGCTGCGCCGACGAACCAGGCGCCGACCATCGCGCCGTAGCCGGCACACGCCGCGGCCCACGCCGCCCGGGACCCCTCCACCTCGCGCCCCACCAGCTGCCCGAGCACGCCGGCGGACAGCGCCAGCCCGAAGATGACCGAGCGGAACCGCTGCGTCCCGGGCTGGAACAGCACGGAACGGCGGTCGAGCGGGGCGAGCAACACGTGGCGCACATCGGCTGGCTCGACAGAGATCGGGCCGCCGTCGGCGCCGCTGCGCAGGCCGATGGCGGCGGCGAGCACGACACCGAGTCCGAGGAGCGACGGTCCGCGGGTGAGCAGGAGCTCGGTCGACAGGTCGTCGTCGACGACGCTCTCGACCGCGTCCGAGGCCACGACGACGAGGATCAGGCCGACCAGGGCGAAGAGGTAGACGCGGTAGGCGATGTCGTACCACTCCGCATCGCCGATGCGATTGCGGGTGCGCACGCGCCGCAGCTCGCGCAGCGCGGAGCGGGCGTCGGAGGACATCGTGTCGGAACGGTACCGGTCCGGCTGGACGAACCCCGCTGGTCTGCGGCGTCAGCGGGCGAGGACGCGGTGCAGCCAGATCGGTGCGCGCACGCCGCGGACGCGCACCGGGCCCACCGCCTCGGTCCGGACGCCGACGTCGTCGCCGCAGGCGGCGAGCACCTCGTCCGACACGAGGAGCTCACCCGGTCCCGCGAGATCGGTGACACGGGCGGCGATGTTCACGGTGTGTCCCACGAGGTCATCGCCGCGCTGCACGACATCCCCCCGGTGCAGACCGACCCGAGCGGCGAGGGGGAGATCACCGCCCGAGAACCCGCGCCGGAGCGCGTCGGCGAGCACCGCCACCGAGCGCAGCGATGCAGACGCGTCACCGAACGCGAGCATGATGCCGTCGCCGAGCTCCTTGACGACCCGCCCGTCGGTGCCCTCGATCGAACCGTCGACGATCCGCCGCGCCGCGTCGAGCACCAGCACCGCCGCGTCGTCGCCGCGCTGGTCCGTGTACGTCGTGAACCCGACGAGATCGGTGAAGACCACGCTGAGCACGCCGCTCACCGTGGCCCGACCGTGACACGGCCGGTCACCGACCGGGCGACGACCGTGCAGTGCGCGCCCGATCGCTCCGCCGACGCCCGACCGCGATCGGCGACGGGCCCCGCCACGCCGCCGGCGATGTCGTCCGTGATGACGTCGACGGAGACGCCCGGCGGATGCGTGACCTCGATCCGACCCGACACGGTCGATGGCTCGACATCGTGGGCGCCGCTCAGGTGCACCTCGACGCGAGCGCTCCCGCAGTGCGCTGTCGCGTCGCCGCGCACATCGTCGAGCCGGATGCGACCGGACGTGGTCGAGACGTCGGCGCCACCGCACGAGCCGATCTCGATGCGACCGGCGAGCACGTGCACGCGGCACTCACCGTCGACCTGTCCGACCACGACGCGCGAGCTGGCGCCGCGAACGTCGAGTCGGGTGGCGTGTTCGACCTCGACCCGTCCGGACTCGGTCGAGACCGAGCACGATCCGACCGTCCCCTGCACCGCGACGCGCCCCGACGTGCTCCCGATCACCAGCGACGTTCCGGTCGGCACGCGCACGGCGAGCCGGCTGTGGGCATCCAACGTGAGCACGTCGCCACGCAGCTCGGCGCCGGCGTCGCCGTCGACGCTGATCTCGTCGCGCGCCTCGGCCACGACGAGCAACCGATCGGTCGTCGTCGCGATCCGGACGACCCTGGTCGCGAGCCCCTCCGCCGGCGTCACGGCGACGACGGTACGACGGCGGACCGGCGAGTTCAACGGTCACGCGTCACCGGAGCCGACGATCGCCCGCGCCTGCCGCCACGCCGGCGGGAGCGACCGCTGCGATACTGGCTCCCCGTGTCGACCGAGAACGCCCAGCTGTTCTTCTCGTTGCTGACGCTCCTGGCGGGCGCCGGAACGCTCGCCATCGTCGGGCTGAAGGTCGCATCGGCCGCCGGCAGCGACACGGCCACCCGGTTCGGCGCGACGATCCAGGACGCGTCGACCTGGCTGGCCTTCCTGGTCGCCGCCACCTGCACGCTCGGCAGCCTCTACTTCTCCGAGATCGCCGACTTCGTGCCGTGCCGCCTGTGCTGGTTCCAGCGGATCGCGATGTACCCGCTCAGCGCGGTCCTGCTCGTTGGCGCGATCCGTCGCGACGCCGCCGTACGTTGGTACGCGCTGCCGCTGGCGGCGATCGGCGCCGGCATCGCG
Organism: uncultured Ilumatobacteraceae bacterium; assembly: GCA_964350535.1. Taxonomy (GTDB): domain Bacteria; phylum Actinomycetota; class Acidimicrobiia; order Acidimicrobiales; family Ilumatobacteraceae; genus CAYGLH01. The sequence continues at coordinate 585 of CAYGLH010000213.1, read as the reverse complement.
CTGTACCACTACCTCGTCGAGTGGAACCCGGACCTCGAGACCGGCTCGTGCTCACTCACGGGCCCGTCCTGCAGCGCCTTCTGGTTCCGCGAGTTCGGGTTCATCACGCTCGCGTTCATGTCGCTCGTCGGGTTTCTCACGATCCTCACACTGTTGTTCGTGCGATTTCCCGCCAGACTCGACGCGGACGTCCCCCACCACAAGGAAGCATCGTGAACTCCAACAAGCGTGTCCTGCTGATCGTCGGCGCGACCCTGCTCGTCGTGGCCCTGCTGTTCGGCCTGTCGATCGCGATCGGTGGTGGTGACGACGACGACACGGCGACGACCGAGGCCCCCTCGTCGGACGAGGACGAGGCCACCGGTGACACGGCCAGCGGCGACGCGACGGACGGCGACGCGACGAGCGGCGACGCGACGAGCGGCGACGCGACGGGCGGCATCGAGCCGAACCGGCCGGTCGAGGTCACCGGCGAGGTGCTCGTGCCCTACGACGACTCCGGTGACGACCCCGCTGTCGGGACCGCCGCTCCGGTGGTGGTCGGCGCCAGCTTCGACGGTGAGCCGGTGACGATCGGTGAGGCCA
>CAYGLH010000212.1:0-6491 GCA_964350535.1 uncultured Ilumatobacteraceae bacterium | reverse complement strand
GGCGGCAGGGAGTTGCGGGTGGGCACATCGTCCGCGGCGCGAGCGTTCGAACGCAACCCGGGTGGCCGCGGAGTGCGCCGGCGGATCATCGAGCGAACAGCTCGTGGGCGACCGGGCACTCGGGCGTGATCGCGACCGGCCCCATCGGCTGTCGCCCGAGCGGGCCGACGATGTCGCTGACCAGGGACGACGGCAGGATCTCGACGTCCAGGTCCCACGGGTCGAGGTCGTCGAGCGCCCGCTCGTAGGCGCCCACCATCTCGTCGAGCACCGGGCCGGGAAGGCGCCGGCCGACGCCGGCGACCAGCCAGACCGGGGTCCCCCACGCGGTGCCGGCGGCGGCGATCGTGGACGACCCGGCAGGGACGACGATCCGGTCGCGGTCGACGGCGAGCGCCTCGACGAGCACCACGTCGGCGGCCCTGCAGGCAGCCCCGGCCATTCCCGCGTCGATCGGTTCGTACTCGACCTCGTGGCGCTCGAGGCGCCGCACGAACGAGGTGGCCGAATGGCCGACGTCGAGGGCCAGCACGCGCACGTCGCCGCGCCGCACGAGGCCGTCGGTGATCACGTCGGGTGATCCGACCGTGACGACGTCGGCCTCGTCGGGCAGCTCGCCGGCGAGACGCGCACCGGTGCGATCGCGCTCGATCTGATCCGCCAACTCGCGGACCGCGTCGAACGGTTCGGCAGAGGTGGCGACGTTCGAGCACAACCACCAGAGCGGGCCGGTGAACGGGTGCCGCTCCACGATCCGGCGACACGCGACCACCAGTCCGGTGGGGTCGAAGCGCATCGACGAGAGCGCGTGCGCCGTCTCCGACACGAGCGCGGTCGGATCGGCGCCCTGCGCCCGGGCCACGTACCGCAGGTGTTCGATCGGATGCACGACCCGAAAATAGCCCGCGTCGTTCTCTGGCGCAGATGTCGCGCTCAGCGCGACCTGGACAGCAGATTTCGGGATGGGGTGGGCTTGCGGGATGCGGAGCGGACCGGGGGTGCGGGATGGGGTGGGGCCGGTCGGGAAGTGGTGAGGGTGGGTGGTGGGTGGCTACGATCGCTCGCCGTGGCCGACACCGCTGTGACGCAGCTTCCCCCCGACCTCGTGCTCACCGCGCTGGGCCGCGACGGGACGACGCAGAGCCGCCCGGTGATGGAGTGGCTCACCACCTTCCACCTGGCCTCGGTCGTGATCGACCCGTACACGAACGAGAGCTCGTGGATCCTGCGTACGGCGTCGCGCGTGCTCGACACCTTCCGCGGCGCCGACGTGCGGATCAACTTCATGGTCACCGGCCCGGCCGACGACGCACGGGCCTTCCTCGGGCCCCTCGCCGAGCGGTTCATGGTCTTCTGCGACCCCGATCGCGCCTTCGTCGAGGCGATCGGCGTGTCCACGCTGCCGGCCTTCACCTTCGTGCGCGTCGACGGTGCCGTCGCGGCGGTCGCCGAGGGGTGGAACCCGGTCGAGTGGGAACGGGTGGGCGAGCAGATCGCCTCGTTCACCAGGTGGATCGCGCCGACGCTGCCGCAGCCGGGCGATCCCGGGGCCTTCCACGGCTCCCCCGCGCTCGGCTGATTGGTGCCTGCCGGGCCCGCACACGACCTCCCGAACCTTCCCGTCGTCGATGCGCTGCCGGCGCTGCGGGCAGCGCTCGAACACGATCGACGCGGCGTGCTCGTCGCGCCGCCCGGCGCGGGCAAGACCACCGTGGTGCCGTTGGCGCTGCTCGAGGAGGGATGGCTCGACGATCAGCGGATCGTGATGCTCGAGCCGCGACGGCTGGCGACACGCGCCGCGGCGACGCGGATGGCGACGACGACGGGCACCGCCCCGGGCGACCTGATCGGCTACCAGACCCGCGACGAGCGGCGCATCGGTCGGGACGCCCGGATCGAGGTCGTCACCAAGGGCGTGCTCACCCGCCGCCTGCAGCACGATCCCGAGCTCCCCGGCGTGGGCTGCGTCATCTTCGACGAGGTGCACGAACGCAACCTCACGACCGACATCGGACTGGCGCTCGCACTCGACGTCGCCGGTTCGATCCGGCCCGATCTGCGCATCCTCGCGATGTCGGCCACCCCCGACACCGACGGGCTGGTGCGGCTGCTCGACTGTGCCGTGGTGGAGAGCGAGGGTCGGATGTTCCCGGTCGACGTGCGGTGGGCGCCGCGACCGCCGTCGCGCCGCACGGGACGCGGCGGGCGCGGCCGGTTCGAACCGATCGAACCGCACGTGGTGTCCACGGTGCTGCAGGCCCTCGGCGACGACGACGGCGATGTGCTCGTGTTCCTCCCCGGCATCGGCGAGATCCGCAGGACCCAGACGCAACTCGCCGAGGTGCTCGGACCGAACATCGACGTGCTCCCACTCGCCGGCGCCCTCCCGCTGGTCGAGCAGGACGCCGCGCTCGAGCCGTCGGCGCCCGGTCGTCGCCGTGTCGTGCTCTCCACCGACATCGCCGAGACGTCGCTCACGGTGAGCGGCGTGCGCATCGTCGTCGACGCCGGACTCGCCCGCGAGCCGCGGTTCGACGCGCGGTCCGGGATGACCCGGCTGACGACGGTGTCCACCAGCCGGGCCTCGGCGGACCAGCGCGCCGGGCGCGCCGGACGCACCGAACCCGGCACGGCGTACCGCTTGTGGAGCAAGATCGAGCACGGCAGCCGGGCCCGCCACCGGACGCCCGAGATCGCCCAGGCCGACCTCGCACAGTTCGCCCTCGAGCTCGCCGCGTGGGGCGGTGGTCACGATCTGCGGTTCATCGACGAGCCGCCCACCGGCGCCCTGGCACAGGCCGAGGAGCTGCTCCACTCGCTGCACGCTCTCGACGACGACGGCTCGATCACGCCGCTCGGCCGCGCCATGCTCGAGTTGCCCGTGCATCCGCGCCTCGCGCGGATGATCGCCGTGGAGCGCGACGGGCTGGCGTGCGTGGTCGCCACGCTGCTCGACGAGCGCGACGTGTTCCGCGGCCGGCCATCCGACCTCCCCGCCGACCTCGCCCTGCGCGTCCTCGCCATCACCGGTCGGGCCGGGGACGACCGCGCCGACCGCGGGGCCGTGCACCGGGCCCGCCAACGCGCCGACGACCTGGCGCGACGGGCTGGCATCGACCTGCGGTACGACCGCATCGATGCGGCGCGCACCGGGGCGGTGCTGCTGCTCGCCTACCCCGACCGGCTGGCGGCGCGCCGACGACCAGGACAGTTCCAGCTGCGCTCGGGCAGCGGCGCGTTCCTCGACACCGACGACCCGCTGGCGACCGAGCCCTTCATCGTCGCCGCCGACCTCGACGGCAAGCGCGACCGGGCGCGCATCCGGCTCGCCGCCGTCGTGGACGAGACGGAGATCCTGCACAACTACGCAGGCGACATCGACGAGCACCACAAGGTCGCCTGGGACGCCGAGCGCGGCGATCTCGTCGAGACGCTCGATCGACGTCTCGGCGCGATCACCCTGTCGAGCACGACCCGCCGACCCGCGGCGGGCGAGGCGACCACGGCGGCGCTGATGAGCCGGGTACGGGCCACCCAGCTCGACGAGCTCGACTGGAGCGCGGCTGCCTCGTCGCTGCGGCAACGCGTGGCGTTCCTCCATCGCACGGTCGGGGCACCCTGGCCCGACTGGTCCACCTCGGCACTCCTCCGATCGCTGGACGAGTGGTTGGCGCCGTACCTGCCCGGCGCCACCGGCCGCGACGACCTCCGCCGACTCGACCTGACCACGGTGTTGCGCTCGCAGTTGCCGTGGCCGGAGGGCGCCGACCTCGACACGCTGGCGCCGCCGACGCTCGTGCTCCCGACCGGGGGGAGCGTCCCGATCGACTACCGCGACGACACGCCGTCGGCGGCGGTGCGCGTGCAGGACCTGTTCGGCGTGACCGACCACCCGACGGCGGGCGGCCACCCCCTCCGACTCGAGCTGCTGTCGCCGGCCGACCGACCCATCCAGGTGACGACCGACCTCCCCGGCTTCTGGGCCGGCTCGTGGAGTGAGGTGCGCAAGGAGATGGCCGGGCGCTACCCCAAGCACCAGTGGCCGGACGATCCGACGTCCGCCGCGCCCCGCCGGCTGAAACGGCGCGACGACTGATGCTCGGACTCTCGCTCCCCGTCGTCGCGGCCTGCCTGGGTGTGGTGTTCGTCGGCTCGGCCATCCAGGCATCGATCGGGATCGGCCTCGGGATGCTCGCTGCGCCGTTCCTCACGCTCGTCGACTCCGACTTCGTGCCGGTGGCGATCGTCATCGCCGTCGTCCCGCTGACCCTGACGGTCGCCGTCGCCGACCGCTCGCACATCGACGGGCGGGGGTTCTGGGTCGCCGTCGCCGGGCGGCTGCCGGGTGTGATCGTCGGCGCCCTCGTCGCCTCGGCGATCACCAACGAGGTGCTGGCGTTGCTCGTCGCCGGCTCGGTCCTCGCGGCGGTCGCCGCGTCGGCCACCGGCATCCACTTCCACACCAGCGACGCCACGGTGTTCGGCGCCGGGGCGGCGTCCGGCTTCACCGGCACGGCGGTCGGCGTCGGCGGCCCACCGATCGCCCTCGTGTATCAACACAACGACCCGGCGGTGATGCGCTCGACCCTGTCGGCGTTCTTCGCCATCGGGTCGCCGATGTCGATCGTCGCCCTGGCGTTCGCCGGCGAGATCGGCACGCGCCAGCTGCAGTTGTCCGCCCTGCTGATCCCCGGCGTCATCGCCGGGACGCTCCTCGCCCGCCGCGTGAAGCACCTCCTCGATCCGCGCTGGCTGCGACCCGCCGTGCTCGCGCTGTGCGCGTTCACCTCGGTCACCCTCCTCATCGAGACGCTCGTCTGAGCCGTCGCGCCGCTCGACCGGCGGAGGTATCCACCATCCGGGCCGGACGGCGCCATACCGTCCGGGCGTGGGCCGGGGCCGGATCGACGCACCGTTCGACCTGCGACAGGTCGCCATCGTGCTCGGACTGCCTGCGCTGTTCATCCTCGCCGTGCAGCTCCGCACCGGCGACACCGAAGACAGCACGCCGGTGGTCGCGCCGCCGCCGACCGCGCCGAACACCGACACGACCGACCACGAGGAGGACGCGGCGGAGCCCGGTGCCGACGACACCCGCACGGCCGGGTTCGCGTCGCAGGCCGCCACGATCACGGTGGCCGCGACCGGGGAGATCCTCCCGCATCCCTCGATCGTGGAGTTCGCCCGGCTCGCCGCCGAGGGAACGGGCGACGACTACAGCTTCGTCCCGATGTTCGCCAGCTTGACCGACACGCTGGAACGTGCCGATCTCGCGATCTGCCATCTCGAGGTGCCCGTCGCCCCCGACCCGAGCCAGCTCAGCGGTTATCCGTCCTTCGGGATCCCACCCGAGATCGGCGTCGGCATCGCCACCACGGGGTGGGAACGATGCACGACCGCGTCGAACCACAGCAACGACAAGGGCACGACGGGCATCGTCGCCACGATCGATGCCCTCGACACCGCAGGCGTCGGGTTCAGCGGGACCGCCCGCGAACCGGCCGAGGTGGCCGCCGCCCCGTTCTCGATCGTCGACGGCATCGGTACCGCCACGCTGTCGTACACCTGGGGCTACAACGCGTCGGCGCCCGCCGAGCCGTGGATGGCCAACGTGATCGATCCCGACCGCATCCTCGCCGACGCCGCGGCGGCGCGAGCCTCCGGAGCCGACGTCGTCGTCGTCGGCCTGCACTGGGGAATCGAGTACGACACGACGGGCAGCGCCGACCAGCGGGCACTGGCCGAGCAACTGCTGGCGTCGTCCGACGTCGACCTGCTGATCGGGCACGGCCCGCACGTGATCCAACCCGTCGCCGAGTTCGACGGCGAGTACGCCCTGCTCAGCGTCGGCAACCTGGTCGCCAACCAGGGTGCCGAGAAGCCGTACACGTACGACGGGATGGTCGCCTCGGTCACCTTCCACCGCGACACCGACGGCACCTTCCGCGCCGACCCGCCGGTGATCTCCCCGACCTGGTACGACCGCTCGGTCGGGGTGGTCCGATTCGTCGACACCGCGCTCGACGACCCGTCGCTGGCACACCTCCACGCCGACCTGCAGGCCAGCCGCGACCGCACCGCTGCGATCGTGGGCCCGTACATCTCGGCCGGCTGAGCCGACAGGTCCCCGCCGCGCGCTGCCGCGCCACCCGCCCACGCTCTGCACGCGAACCGCGCGAATCGCTCGATGGCGGGCCGCCGTGCCAGATTCTCCACCGATGAAACGCACCCTCGTCCCGATCCTGGTCGTCGTCCTCGCTGCCTGCGGCACTGACGACGATGCCGGCGACGACGACGCTGGTGACGACGGCGCGCTCACCTCCGCGACGGAGGCCGCGACGACCGGCGACAGCACCACCGTGGTGGCGACCACGACGAGCGCGCCGGCGACCACCACGACCACCTCGACCACCGCGACCACCGCACCGGCGCCGACCGACCTCGACGTCGGCGCGTGGCGCGGGCCCTACGACGTGGGCGTCACGACCGTC
>CAYGLH010000211.1:1344-6511 GCA_964350535.1 uncultured Ilumatobacteraceae bacterium | reverse complement strand
ACGCTGGCCACCACCATCGGCGACGCCGTCGTGGCGGGAGCGCCACCGATCGTCGTTCCGGTGGCCCGCACCACGACCGGCTCACCGCCGCGGCGCACGACCACGCTCAGCGCCGGGTTCGTCGCTGCGAGCCGGTCGATCGCAGCATGGGTCGCCGCGAAGCTCGGATCCGGGGTCCCCATGCTCGCCGGGCCGGGCGTCGACACGGGCGCCGGCAGGGGTGTCGACACGGGCGCCGTGGTGGACGGGCCCGAGCCGGACGGCGCAGCGGCGTCGCCCACCGTGGTCGGAGCGCTCGTCGGCGCGAGGGACGTCGCCGGCGGCGTCGTCGCCGGCACCACCGGACGCGGTGCGGTGCTCGTCGTCGTGGTGGCGATCGTCGCGGCCGACGTCCGCGGCGGGCGCGACGTCGGAGCCGACGCAGCGTCCTCGGCCGCATCGTCGGCGGGCGAGGACGTCGCCACCGACTCGACACCGGGCGCCGCGGTCGTCGACCCGCCTGCACATGCCGCGCTCCCGGTGGCGAGGGCGATCAGCGTCGGGAGCAGTCGCCGGGCCAGCACCATCGCCATCGACGGTACTGCTCGGGCGCCGGCCATCGCCGGCACCCGGCGGGTGGCGCTACGCCGACTGCCAGAAGGCGGCGAGCGCGTCGGCGGCCGGATCGGGGGCGGCGAGCATCCACCAATGCCCCTGCCCGGAGAGCTCGGCGACCCGGGCGCCGAGTCGCGCCGCGACCTCGAGGCTCTGCGCGTGCGGCACGTACGCGTCGTCGGTGGCGGCCAGCACCAGCCCCGGTGGAAGCTCGGCGTCGAGCAGGCGCGCCCCGATCTCGGCGATCGCCGGCTGCACGGCGTCGCGGTACAGCGCCAGGATGCACCGGCCCATCTCCGCGTCGGTGGCGGTGGCCATGGCCGTCGCGACGTCGTCCGGAATGCCGAGCGCTTCGTACGCGGCGGCGCGGCCGGCGACGTCGCCGGCCGTCATCGCCTCCACCACCTGCTCGCCGACGTCGGGTGTCTGCCATGCCTGCGCCATGTCGTGCCACACGTAGTCCGGGTGGAGCAACCCTGCGCAGTCGATCGCGTACGTCCGCACCAGCTCGGGCGCCGTGTCGAGCAGCCCCATCACGTGGCCGGCACCCCAGTCGTGGCCGACGATGTCGACCGGCGCCCCGATCGCCGCCAGCTCGGCTCGCAGCCAGCCGTTGTACTCGGCCCGCGTCGCACCCCAGCCCTCGGGCGTGGGTGCGCCGAACCCCGGCGGCGAGAGCGCGATGACGTCGTCGATCCCGCGCTCGGCGAGCCGCGCCCGGAGCGGCCCCCAGATCTCCGCGACTTCCGGGTTGCCGTGGACGAACACCTTCGGTGTCGCGTGCTCGCTCATGGCCTGCACCGTAGACGCTGTCACGTGGCATGGTTGACGGCGTGCACAGCCCGGAGATCGTCGTCGGATGCACCGATCTCGACGCCGAGGTCGAGTTCTTCCGAACCGCGCTCGGCTGGCGCATCGAACGGGTGTCGCCCGCCGACGACCCGACGGAGGTCGTCGTTGCGGCCGACGGCACGCGCCTCCTCCTCCGCCGCGAGGCGGGGGATCGCCCGGTGCGGATCGTCGCCACCGATCCGGCCGTCGAGCCCGGGACGCGGACCTCGCCGGGTGGCACGACGATCGAGCACCGCCCCGACGTCGGCGAGCCGGTGATCCCCCCAGCCGATCAGGTGCTGTCGATCGTGCGCGCCGCCGACGGTGAGTCGGCCGTCGGGCGGGCCGGCATGCACTATCGCGACCTGTTGCCGTCCCGATGGGGTGGTCGCTTCATCGCCTCGCACATCACGATTCCCGGTGGCGGCGAGGTCGGCGACTGGGTACATCACCACCGGATCCGCTTCCAGCTGATCGTCTGTGCGGCCGGCTGGGTCGACGTCGTGTACGAGGACCAAGGCGAGCCGTTCCGGATGCACCCTGGCGACTGCGTGTTGCAGCCGCCGGGGATCCGCCACCGGGTGCTGCGTGCCTCGCCGGGCCTCGAGGTCGTCGAGATCGGATGCCCGGCGGTGCACGACACGTTCGCCGACCACGAGCTCGAGCTGCCCACTGGCGTCGGCGATCCGGCGCGTCTGTTCGGCGGTCAACGCTTCGTGCGTCACGTCGCCGCCAGCGGCGAGCCGGAGCGCTGGGTCGTCGACGTCGTGCGGGCGGTCGACTCCGGCGTCGGTGCGGCGACGAACGGTCTGGCGGGGGTGCTGACACTGCGCGCCGACCCGTCGGTGGGCGCCGCGCTGCGGCACAGCGGCGACCTGCGCGCCGACGGGGAGTTCGCGATGTTCGTCGTGCTCGCGGGATCGCTCCATCTGGACGTCACGCCGGACGATCAGGACACGACGGCGGTCGATCTCGTCACCGGCGATGCGGTCGCGGTGCCGGCCGCGTCGTGCTGGTCGTGGAGCGACTGGACCGACGATCTCGCCCTGCTCCTCGTGACGCTCCCCGCAGACGCGGTCCGGCCGGCGACGTGGGGGTCGACGTGATGTGGGCGTGCGCGTGATGCCCGGATCCGGCGGAGAGGCCGACGCCGTCCGGGCCACGAAACGTCCGGCGACCACCTCGTCGATCACGGGCGACCTCGTGCGCCTCGGGCTCGGCCCCGGCGACATCGTCATCGTCCACTCGTCGCTGTCCGCGATGGGGTTCGTCGTCGGCGGCGCGCAGGCGGTCGTGGCGGCGTTGCTCGACGCGGTGGCGCCGACCGGCACGATCGTGGTGCCGACCCAAACGGGCCTGAGCGACCCGTCGACCTGGGAGAACCCACCGGTGCCGGCGTCGTGGTGGCCGGTGGTGCGCGCCGAGATGCCCGCCTACGACCCGGCGCTCACACCGACGCGCGGGATGGGAGCGATCGTCGAGTGCTTCCGGCACCATCCCGAGACGATCCGCAGTGCGCACCCGCGCCTGTCGTTCGCCGCCAACGGCCTCGACGCGCCGAGCATCGTCGGGGCGCACCCGTTGTCGCCGGGGCTCGGGGAGTCCTCGCCGCTCGCACGGCTCTACGAGCTCGACGCCAAGGTGCTGCTGATCGGGGTCACCGACGCCAACAACACCTCGTTGCACCTCGCCGAGTACCGGGCCGACTGGCCGGGCAAGACGTTCGGGCCGGAGCGCGTCCCCATGGTCGTCGACGGCGAGCCCGGCTGGGTGGACTACGAGGATCTGTCGCTCGACGAGGATGACTTCGCGGAGATCGGCGCGGCGTTCGAGCGAACCGGCGGAGCGAGCCTGGGCACGGTGGGACGGGCGCCGTCGCGACTGTGTTCACAACGGGCGATCGTGGACTTCGCCGTGCGGTGGATGGGCCTCCACCGGCGCTGACGGTCGGCGTTGCGCGTCAGCGGAACCCGACCACCGGATGCGGTGTGTAGGGGGCCTCGAGCTGATCGAACTCGTCCGGGGACAGCTCGACGTCGACGGCGGCCACGGCGTCGGCGAGGTGCTCGAGGCGTGTCGCGCCGACGATCGGAGCGGTCACGAAGGGCTTGGACAGCACCCAGGCCAGCGCCACCTGCGCTCGCGGGAGGCCGCGCCCGTCGGCCACCTCGGCGACCCGCTCGACGATCTCGCGATCGGTCGGCTGGTACAGGGTCGCGCCGAACTCGTCGGTCTCGGATCGTGCCGTCGAGGAATCCCAGTCGCGGGTGAGGCGGCCGCGGGCCAGCGGGCTCCACGGGATCACGCCGACACCTTGGTCGACGCACAGCGGCATCATCTCCCGCTCCTCCTCGCGGTTGAGCAGGTTGTAGTGGTTCTGCATGCTGACGAACCGCGTCCAGCCGTGCCGTTCGGCGACCTGTTGCATCTTGGCTAACTGCCAGGCCCACATCGATGACGCGCCGAGGTACCGCACCTTGCCCGACCGCACGACGTCGTGCAGCGCCTCCATCGTCTCCTCGACGGGCGTGCGGGGGTCGAAACGGTGGATCTGGTAGAGGTCGATGTAGTCGGTGCCGAGCCGGCGGAGGCTGTGGTCGACCTCGGTGAGGATCGCCTTGCGTGACAGGCCCATCGCGTTGCGGCCGCTGCGCATCGGGCCGTGCACCTTCGTGGCGATCACCACCTCGTCGCGATCGGCGAGGTCGGCGAGGGCCCGCCCGACGATCTCCTCGCTCGAACCGTTGGAGTACACGTTCGCCGTGTCGAAGAAGTTGATGCCGGCGTCGAGGGCCTGCTCGAGGAACGGGCGGCTCGTCTGCTCGTCCAGCGTCCACTCGTGGTTGCCCCGTGCGGAATCGCCGAAGCTCATGCACCCGAGACAGATTCGCGAGACCTCGAGGCCGCTGTGACCGAGCTTCGTGAAGCGCATCCGCCCTTCCTACCGCGTGCCCGCTGCGCAACCGTGACCGAGGTCATCACCGGAATGTTCGATCGCGGCGCGCATCGGGCGCGGCGAGGTGCCACACTGTCGCCGCTGTAACGAAACCGTAATGTTCTGTCGTCCGTGAGGAGGTCGATACGTGTCCTGGCTGGCCGCCACATCCGAAGCCCTCGTGCTGCTGCCGATCGCGTTCGTCGCGTCGTGGCTCGCACGTTCCGCCATCCGTACGTTCACCCGGCGCGCCGTGCGCAGGGCGCAGGACCGCCAGGGATCGTGGCGGGTGCGTCTCGACCGGATGGGTGACAACGGCACCTCCGACGTGCGCAAGCGGCAGCGGGCGGACGCGGTGGCCCGGATGCTCGGTCACCTGGTGACGATCGGCATCTTCGCGATCTGCGCCATCGCCGCGCTCGAGTTGCTCGGTGTGAGCGTCGTGTTCGCCGTGTCCAGCGCCGGCTTCATCGGCGTGGCCATCGCCCTGAGCGGGCAGGACCTCGTGAAGGACGTGCTCGCCGGCACGCGGGCGCTGCTGGAGGACCGCTACGCGATCGGCGACGAGGTGGTCCTGCGCATCGGCGGTGAAGACGTGCGAGGGACGGTCGACCTCGTCGGCTCGGCGTCGATCCGGCTGCGCACCCCGGAGGGTGCGACGTGGCACGCCGGCCACGACCGGCTCGACTCGGTGACGAACCTGTCACAGCTGCCTGCGGTCAGCGACGTGACCCTGCCGATCGACGAGTGGGCCGGCGCGGATCGCGAGGCGGCGCTCGACCGGCTCGCCGACTCGTCGAACGACGT
>CAYGLH010000211.1:0-1244 GCA_964350535.1 uncultured Ilumatobacteraceae bacterium | reverse complement strand
GGCCGCTGAATCCCGCGCATCGCGATCGCGGGTCGTCAACGCGAGGACTGCTCGTACCATGCCCACGATGAAGCCAGGCACCCTCCGGCTCGGCGCCAGCGCACTCGGCGCCGCCGCAACCGCCAACGCCATCCGACCTGCGGCTCGCTCGGGTCCGCTGGCGATGCCGTCGTTCCTCAGCGGGTGGCTCACGTCCGAGCTGCCGCTGCAGGCGATCGCATGGCAGGCGGCGGGAACCGCTGCAGCAGGGCTGCGTCACGGCTTCGGCAGTCGCCGGGCGAAGCTGGCGCTGGCCGTCAACGTGGCGTCCTGGGCGGGACTCACCGCGCTCCACCTCCAGGCCCGTCGATCGGACCGGATCTTCAGCGAGGCGTTGGAGGAAGGCCTGGGCGCCGACCTGCGGCGGGCTCCCGAGTCCACGACCGCGCTCACCGCAGCCCAGATCGCCCGCCCCTTCGCCCACGGGCGCAAGCTGTACCTCTCGGCGCCCGACATCTCGTACGGCCCGGCTGGTGCCCGGAACCACCTCGACGTCTGGCGTGATCCGGAGCTGCCGCTCGACGCCCGGGCCCCGGTGTTGCTGCAGGTGCACGGCGGCGCCTGGATCTCGGGCAACAAGCGCCAGCAGGGCGCACCACTGATGACCGAGATGTGCCGCCGCGGCTGGGTGTGCGTGGCGATCAACTACCGGCTCAGCCCGCGGGCCACGTGGCCCGACCATGTGGTCGACGTGAAGCGGGCGATCGGCTGGGTCCGCTCCCACATCCACGAGTACGGCGGCGATCCCGACGACCTGTCGATCACCGGCGGCTCTGCGGGCGGCCACCTGTCGTCGCTCACCGCGCTGACGGCGAACGACCCGCTGTTCCAGCCCGGGTTCGAGGAGGTCGACACCACCATCCGTGCCGCGGCGCCGATGTACGGCGTGTACGACTTCGTCAACCGCGACGGCACGGCGAGCCCGGATCTCGAAGGGCTGCTGCGCCGTGTGGTGATGAAGGGCGAGCTGTCGGCCAACCACGATCTCTGGGACGCGGCATCGCCGATGGGGCGTCTGTCGTCCGAGGCGCCGCCGTTCATGGTGGTCCACGGGGTGAACGACTCGCTCGTCCCCGTGGAGCAGGCCCGGGCGTTCGTGGCGTTGCTGCGGGAGGCGTCGACCGAACCGGTCGTCTACGCCGAGCTGCCGGGGACCCAGCACGCCTTCGACGTGTTCGCTTCGGTCCGTACGATCCACACGGTCC
>CAYGLH010000210.1:0-6600 GCA_964350535.1 uncultured Ilumatobacteraceae bacterium | reverse complement strand
GATCCGCCGCGCCGCCACCCGATGCCGGCGTCCTCGCCGTCGATCGTGGAGGCGCGCCACCGCGAGTCGACGAGTCGGGCGGGCTGGATCGCGTTCAGGTCCGATCCCTCGGGCACGTGGCCGACGACGTCGACGACGAGATCGAAGCTCCGGCTCCCGCGCAGACACACACGACCATTGCTCCCGACCTTCGCCAGCACGTTGTTGGCGACGGCGCCGACGATCGGCACGTTGAGCGCCGAAGCGTCGGGGCGGGGCGCGCCACAGGGCCACACCTGTACGTATCCGGGCAGACCGCGGCCAATCCCGACGACGTTGAGCAGCACGCTCTCCGCATCGGCGTCCACTCCGCCGCGGCCGAGCACGTCGAGCTGCACGGTCTCGTTGCGGCGCGGGGCGCCGTCGCCGGCGTGTTGGCCGTCGACCGTGCTCTGTCCGCGGCGGGTGTCCATCAGACGCTGCGGAACCATCGTGACCACGTCCGACGTCGCAGGGAGGTAGCCGGTCACGTCGACCGCGATGTCGATCGACCGGTTCGACCGGAGGCAGACCTCGCCGTTCGTCCCGATCGCCGAGACCGCGCCGTTGGCGACGATGGCGAGGGGTCCGACGTTCACCGTCGAGGTCGCAGGACGAGGCGATCCGCACGGCCAGGCCGTCACGTACGCCTCCCAGAGCGGGACGATGGCGGTGATGTTCAGGAGTGCTCCGCTGGCGTCGGCCGGCACCCCGGCGCGCCCGGCGACCGAGACACGTGCGACCTCGCCGGCGCGCAACCGCCCGACACCGGACTGCTGACCGTCGACGGTGTCGTTGCCCCGGCGCGTGTCGAAGAGACGCGCCGAGCGGACGGTCACGAGGTCAGGGCCGTCCGGCGCGGCCGCCTGCACCGTCGAGTCGTCGCTCGGTGACAGCGGCTGGAGGACCAGCAGGCCCACCAGCATCGCCGCGACAACAGAGAACACACCCACCACTCGCCCGCGCATGGGGGCACCGTAGGCAGACCCCGGTAACAGATCGGTAACAGCGGTTCCCGCCGATCAGCGCAGCGGGAAGGGACCTCGTGGGATCAGGGGAAGCGCTTGGCGAGCCACTCGGCGACGGCCGCCAGCGCCTCGGGACGATGACCCTCCAGGTAGTGCGGCGCGCCCTTCATCTCGAGGTAGGTCGTGTCCTCGGCGCCCGCCCCGGCGATGATCTCCTCCGCCTGCCACAGCCGGATCTCGGTGTCGGCGGTGGGGTGGACGAGCATCGTCGGCACCTTCACCTGCGGCATCGTGTCGGCGAGCTTGGCGTGGCTCGACAGGCCCGACCAGGTCGACAGCCAGCCACGAGCGGTCATCACCCGCGCCAGACCGGCGCGCCCGTAGTTGGCATCGAACGGGTCGGGGAAGGCGAACAGCGACCCGAGCGGCCGGTCGTCGGGGTCGATCGACAGATCGAGGTACGCCGGGTCGGCCAGCGTTCGGTAGATCGACATGTACTTGGTGAACACGGCGCGCCGGCGGAGCTCGCGGTAGCGGTGCGGGTCGGACGACCCGTCGATGCCCTTCAGCGCGGGCACGACCTCGGCGGCGTCGGCGATCGACGCCTTGGCGATCGCGTCGATGCGCGCCACGCGCGCCACCTGCGCCGCCCGATAGGTCGCCACCCACTCGGGGTCGTACGAGCACGGCTCGGGCCAGGGCCGCCACCCGTTGTCCGGGTTGTACATGTCGAGCTCGGGCACGGTGGAGAACGGGTCGTCCTCGTCGGCGACCGACGGGTCGATCACCTGCATCATGAAGACGCCCTCGCCGGGATGCGCCGCCATGCCGACCCACCCGTCGCCGATGCCGAGCTCGGCGTTGGCGAGCGCCATCAGCGAGGCGCCCCCGGAGTTGCCGAGTAACACGACCGACTCGGCGCCCCGCCGGATCATCTCGTCGTGAGCCGTCTTGACGTCGACGATGCAGTTCTCGTGCAGGCAGTCGATGTCGTTGTTGATGTAGCGCGTGGAGAACCCGAGCACCGCGTAGCCCGCCGCGGCCAACAGCGGGCACGCGTAGTGCACGCTGAAGTCGCCGCGCGGGTGGGACAGGATCACCGCCGTCTTCCACGGCGTGCCGCCCGGCGGCGTCCACAGCACGCCGCGCACCAGCCCCCCGTCGGGCGACACCAGTCGCACCGGCTCTCGTTCGACCGGCACGCCCGGGTCGTCCTCGGGCAGGGGCCAGTACCCCAGCCCGAACGGTCGTGTTCCACCCAGCAGCACATCGTCGGTCGACATGCGAGCGACAGTACGCACCGCGGCCGGGCCTGGTCGTGTCGGCACGTTCGTGTCGGCGTTGCGGCGCGCCTCACCGAGCTTTGGAGTGCGCCGCCCCATCCCGTCCACGTAGGCTCGCCCGGCAATGGCAGCGGACGACAGCCCGAAGACGTGGGGCACGATCAAGCTGGCGATCTCGCTCGTCTGGGCGAGCGGTCGCGGAACGCTGCTGATCATCCTCGCGTCCACCGTGGTCACGTCGGTGGCAGTGGCAGGCCAGTTGCTGGTCGGGCGGAACGTGTTGGATCTTCTCGCCGGCAGCGACACGGTAAGCGCCGGCGAACTCGCTCCCGACCTCATTGCTTTGGGCGTCTTGCTCGTCGCCTCCTCACTGAGCCAAGCCGTTGCGACCGAGCTCCGTCTCCCACTGGGAGAGAAAGTCCAACGAAGGGCGATGGACGACGTGCTCGATGTCGCCACCGAGGTCGACCTCGAGATGTACGAGGGCTCCGACTTCCATGATCGCCTCGAGCGGGCCCGCATCGCAGCCGGCGGCAGATCCTCCGCGGTCGTGTTCGGTCTCGTCACCATCATCTCCACTGCGGTCGTCGCCGCTGGCGTGGTGATCGTGCTCTTCACCGTGGCACCTGTGCTCGTTCCCTTGGCGGTCGTGAGCTACGTGCCGATCGCCATCGTGAACGTGCGGAATAATCGCGCCCACTATCAGATGGAACGCGAACTGACCGAGCTCCAGCGCGAGCGGGTCTACCTCGAGGTCGTTCTGACAAGCCGCGATGATGCCAAGGAGGTGCGCTCGTACGGGATCGCACCGACCCTTCGGCGCTGGCACGCCGATCTCTGGGACACACGATTGAGCAAGCTCAGTGCGCTGGTCCGCCTGCGGCTCGCGAGCACGACCCTCGGCGCTCTCGTCAGCACGGCGGCCATGCTTGCGACGCTCTCGTTCGCCGTCATCCTCGCCGGGCGCGGCTCGATCACGATCGGCGACGCGGCGGTCGCAATCGTCGGGCTGCAGCAGCTCAGCAGTCGCTTGCGCGCCGCCGGGACCGCATTTACAGGTGTCCACCAGGGCATCACCTTCCTCCGCGACTTCGAGACCTTCCGAGCCTCACTCCCGGAGCTACTCAAGCGGCGGCCAACTGCACCACCCCCTTCGCCCCCGTCACGCCTGTCGGTCGATGCCGTGGGGTATCGCTACCCCGGGGCCGACGACGACGCGGTGCGATCGGTCAGCTTCGAGCTCGAACGCGGTCAGGCGCTCGCCATCGTGGGCGCGAACGGATCGGGCAAGTCCACACTGTCCAAGGTCATCGGGAATCTGCTGCCGCCCACACGCGGTACGGTCAGCTGGAACGGCGTGGACATCGCCCAATGTGACCCGGACCTCGTTCGGGCGCAGATTGCTCCGGTCTTCCAGGACTTCGCCCGCTTCATGTTCACCATACGCAGCGTCATCGGGCTCGGCGACACGAACCGCCTCGACGACGAGGCCGACATCGTCCGGGCGGCGGAGCAAGCGGGTGCTGACGACCTCATCGAGTCGAGACCCGACGGACTCGACGCCCGGCTCGGAAAGGTCTTCGAGGGCGGGACCGACATATCGATTGGTCAGTGGCAGCGCCTCGCGATCGCGCGAGCGTTCTTCCGCGACGCTCCGATCGTGATCTTGGACGAGCCCTCGGCGTCGTTGGATCCGAAGGCCGAAGCCGACCTCTTCGACCTCCTCCAGCAACTCTGCCACGACCGCATCGTCATCTTCGTCTCCCATCGATTTGCGACGGTCCGGTCGGCTGACATCGTGATGGTCATGGATCACGGCGACGTCGTCGAGATCGGCGATCATGAGACATTGATGGAAGATCAGGGTCTCTACCACGACCTCTTCAACCTGCAGGCCGAACGATACGGACTTGCGACATGACGAGCGGCGCATCCTCCGCGGCGTCCGCAGCATCTGCACCGCCCAGTGACGGTGCCCTTCGTTTCTTCGATCCAGAGCTCGCGAGGTTTGATCGTGGTGTCGACCTCGTCCGGATCCTCCTCGACCCTCGGTCCGATGCAGAGCCGATCAGTGTTGCGGCGGCGGATGAGACGATCTTGTTCAACCGGCTGGCGTACCATCGACTGCTCCCCCAACTCCGGGTAGCACTCGACGACGCCCGAATCGAGCCGGAGACGGAACGACTGCAGCTCCACGTCCAGCGTGCATCGACGATGCAGATGCTCCGGGGTCTGCAACTCGAGCGGCTGCTCATCGATGTCGGCGGTCGATTCGACGCCCACGGCATCGAGTTCAGGGTGCTGAAGGGGACGGCGACGGGCCACCTCGATCACCTCCAGCCCGGCTTGCGGCAGTCCGCCGACATCGACTTGTTGCTGCCAGACACCACGACGTTCCGATCTGCGACTGAGCAGCTACGTTCGCTCGGTCTCAGCTCGCCGGACGCAGCGGTGCGGCTGATGGACAAGGGAGAGACGTGGAGACTGGACGAAGACCTCGCGGTCGACCTCCACGTCCGCCTGCACACCGCTGGGCGTCCGCTCCCACGCGAATGGTGGACGCGATCCGAGACGTTCCAGATCGCCGGACACGAGTTCTCCGCCCTTGATCGAAGTGGCCGGCTCGCTCACGCTGCAAGCCACCTAGCGCTCTCGTATCCGAACCATCGGATCCTCTCGTCGCTCCTCGACCTGCTTCTACTCAGCCGAGCGGCCAGCAGTCGTGAGCGTATGGACTCGACGAGATTGCTGCATGCGCTCGGAGTGAGCGACGTCGTCCGTCGGATCACTCAGCGAGCGGCGGTGTTGATCGGCGATGACACCATCGTCGTCGGCGCACCGGGCCATCGCCCGCTCGACTGGTTCCTACGTCGCGCGTACGACCGCCCGGATCTCGACAAGGTGGCGCTCAAGGTCGCCAAGACCTTCGGGATGCCGTGGGACGAGCGCCTCCGGGTGTTCCGAAATTGGGTCGCACCCTCGGAGGAGTTCCTGGAGACCGGCGGCTACCGGTCCCCGGTCGACAGGGTCACCTCGATCGTACGACGCCGGATCCGGCCGTCGGATCCGAGCGCTCACTGACGACGACCAGCCACCTCGATCCGCTCGGCTTCGGTGGCGCTGGGCACAGACGGCCCGAAAACGACTGGAGCGACCTCACCTTCCGGTGAGGCCGCTCCAGTAGGACTTTCGTCAGTGGTAGCTCAGCTACCCCAGCTGAAGATCCAGAGGTTGTCGGCGTTGCCCTCGAGGCCCTCACCGCGGGTCACGTCGGCAACCGAACCGAGCTCGATGATGGCCGGGGTCTCGTACTGTTCCATGATTTATCTCCTATATATTCCGCCCGACGATATACAGGCAAACACACGTCAGCCCCGCCGGTGAGATCAGGGTAGCAGCCTCGAACGGCCCTCGCAAGCAGAACTTCCTGCCGGTCAGGCTGCATGATGAGCACCGCCCTCGGCGCCGACCCACGCCCGTTGCAGCAAGGCTGCAACCGCTGCGTTGGGGCGCTCGGACAGCAACTCTCGTCGCAGCTCCTCGACGTTGACCAGTGCCGGGTCCACGCCGGAACCATCCCAGGACTCAGCAAAGGCCCGTGTGTGTTCACCCATCAGCGCACGGTTGAACACGGCCTTGGATCGCCGGCTGATGAGGTCAGGTGGCAGCAGGTCGCCTGCGATCTCGCGGAGAACCACGTCTCGCCCACCGGGCCCGAGCAGTCGGCCGCGGTGGGCCATGGCCGCGCCGAACGCAGGATGGAGAAGGGGACTCGACATCTCGACGTCGTACCTGCGCGCGAACCACCCCCGGCTCGCCATGCCGAGCACCACCGAGCTCCGACGCGGCACGGTTCGAACGCTTCGCGAGAACAACAGCCGACGTTGTTGCTCCCAGTGGATCAGGGCGGCGCGGCGCTGCTCGGCGGCGCGGTCGGTGAGCCAGGGGGTCGGCCGCCCACGATTGACATCCCATCGTGCACGAACGATGTTCGGCATGAGGCGCCGTACGGCCAGCTTCATTCGTCCCTTGTTAGGCGGCCACGGATGTCGAAGCACACGGGCGGGCACCCCGATGCGATGGGCATCCGCGCCGAGAACGTCGTCCCCTCCCTCACCGTCCATCAGCACTCCGCCTCGTGCCAGCTCGAGCATGGGCTGATCGCCCGCGATGGCAGGCGGCCAGACGACCCCGTACTCGCGTAGGTGCCGCTGTGCCCGTGGCCCGACGATGTCGACGTCCGCATCAAGCTCGACACGCTGCCAGTCGGTGATACCGAGGTGGGTGATGAGCTGCGCCTGCCATTCGTGTTCCATCGAATCCGGCACACC
>CAYGLH010000209.1:1936-6612 GCA_964350535.1 uncultured Ilumatobacteraceae bacterium | reverse complement strand
GATCCTCGAGCGCGCCGGCTCGATGATCGGCGGGCTCGGCGGCGGT
Source organism: uncultured Ilumatobacteraceae bacterium (assembly GCA_964350535.1). Taxonomy (GTDB): domain Bacteria; phylum Actinomycetota; class Acidimicrobiia; order Acidimicrobiales; family Ilumatobacteraceae; genus CAYGLH01. The sequence continues at coordinate 6,566 of CAYGLH010000209.1, read as the reverse complement.
TCGTGCACGCCCGGCTACTACAACAACGAGGGCCAGCCGATCGACAAGCCGTACGGTGCGCCCTACGGCGGTGGATCGATCGCCTTCTTCGACCTGATGGAGCAGTGGCGCTCCGACGGCGAGTACGCCGGCCTCGAGTTCACCTCCTAGCCCCTGCCCACTCCCCCTGGGTTTGCGGGGCCGATCCCGGGCCGCCCGCCCACCATCCGACCCACAAACCCAGACCCACCGTTTGCGGGACCGATCCCGGGCCAGACCGCCACCATCCGACCCACAAACCCAGACCCACCGTTTTGCGGGACCGATCCCGGGCCGCCCGCCCACCATCCGACCCACAAACCCAGACCCACCGTTTGCGGGACCGATCCCGGGCCGCCCGCCCACCATCCGACCCGCAAAGACGAGGGCGGTGGCTAACGCTTCTTGCTGAAGCGTTCGACGTCGGCGCGGTGGCCGGCGATCACGATGAGGTCGTGGCCGGACAGCACGGTGTTGCGGTCGGCGTACGTGAAGCGGCCATGGTCGGGCTTCACGCACACCACCGTCACCTTGTACTTCGCCCGAAGGTCGGAGCTCCCGAGCGGAACCCCGACGAGCTCGTCCGGCGCTTCCATCTCGACCAGCGCGAAGTCCTCGTCGAGGTCGACGTACTCGAGCATCCCACCGACGACACGGTGCGCGAACCGCTTGCCCATGTCGGCCTCCGGGTAGACGACCTCGTGCGCACCCACCTTCCGCAGGATCGTGCCGTGTGCGGCGGTGATCGCCTTGGCCCAGATGTTGGGGACCTGCAACTCGACCAGGGCGAGGGTGGTCAGCACGCTCGCCTCGATGTCGGTGCCGATGCACACCACCACCGACACGGCGTCGTCGACGCCGATCTGGCGCAGCGTGCCGACGCTGGTGGTGTCGGCCTGGACGACGTGCGTCAGGGCGGCGACGTGGTCCTGCACCCGATCGTCGTCGGCGTCGATGCCGAGCACCTCGTGGCCCATCTTCATCAACTCGCCGGCCAAGGCCGACCCGAAGCGACCGAGACCGATCACGACGACTTCACCGCGGTGGGGCGCCCGCCGGCTGCCCTGCTCGTCCTGCGCGTGGTTCGACCGCATGTGCGACATGGAGACCTTCCCGTCCGACCGGTACGCCGGACCCATCGTGCTCAGCCGATGATCGGCCGTTCTTCGGGGTAACGGTACGCCCGGCGGCGGCTGCGCAGGGCGAGGGCGGCGACGAAGGTGACCGGTCCGACCCTGCCGATGAACATCACCGCGACGAGCAACAGCTCTGCCCAGTCGGAGAGCTGGCCGGTGATGCCGGTCGACAGCCCGACGGTGCCGAAGGCGGACGTCGCCTCGAAGAGCGTGTCGATGAACTCGAACGGCGACAGGGCCGTGAGCGCGAGCGCCGTGGCGAACACGAGCGCCACCGACAGCAGCGCGACGGTGATCGCCTGACGGACGACCTGGTGCGAGATCCGGCGCTTGAACACGGTCGTCTCGGTGGCACCACGCGCCTCCGACCAGAGCACGAAGAACAAGATGGCGAACGTCGTCACCTTGATCCCACCGCTGGTCGAGGCGGACCCGGCGCCGATGAACATCAGCACGGTCGTGACCAGCTCGGTCGACTCGTCGAGCGCGCCGATCGGGATCACGTTGAACCCCGCGGTCCGTGGTGTCGTGCCTTCGAACCACGACGCCTGCAGCTTGTCGAGCACGCTCAGCGGCCCCAGCGTGTCGGGGTTCGTCCATTCGAAGGTCAGCACGATCAGCGGCCCGTACAGCAGTAGGACCACGGTGGCGGCGATGGTGATCTTCGTGTGCAGCGTCCAGCGGCGCGGACCGACGCGCCGCCAGAGCTCGACGAGCACCGGGAAGCCGAGGCCGCCCACGATGAAGGCCGCGCTGACGGGGAAGATGACGAGCGGGTTGGTGGCGAAGCCCTCGAGGCTGTCCGAGAACAACGAGATGCCGGCGTTGTTGAACGCCGACACGCCGTGGAACACGGCTTGATACGCGGACGCGATGGCGGATCCGTCGCCGTGCCGCATGAACGCGACGAAGAGGAACAGCGCCGTGCCGACCTCGACGGCGACGGTGATCTTGGCGATCGCCTTCACCAGGTTGCGGAGATCGCCGAGCTCGATGGCACCGATCTCCGTGCGGGCGATGATCCGCTGCCGGAGCCCGACCCGGTGCGCCAGCACGAGCACGATCACCGATCCGATCGTCATGATGCCGAACCCGCCGATCTGGATCAGCGCCAGCAGCACCAGCTCGCCGAGCAGTGAGAAGTCGGCGACGTCGGTCGGCCCGAGCCCCGTCACCGTGCTCGCCGACGTCGACCAGAACAGCGAGTCGATCCAGCCCGGGTGGGCCACGCCCGGGTCGACCGCCGCCGGCAAGCGCAACAACAGCGTGCCGAGCCCGATCAGCACCGTGAACCCGACGACCACGAGTTGCGCCGGCTTCAGACTCCCGCCGGACAGCGCCTTCCGCAGCACAGCGAGACGATAACGGCGATCCTCGGCCGCGCAGGCAGCGCGCGCCCCCGCCGCCTCCGACCACTCTCACCAGCACCCCCGCACTTCGCGTCGGCAGCTTTCCGGTCCGACCGGACAGACGCCGACACAAACCGGGGAGCTGCGATATGCGTCGGGGAAACTCCGGCGGGACCGGGCAGACGCCGACACGAACCGGGGGCGTCGGGAACGGCGGTTGCGGGCGGGAGGGCCCGAGCTGCCTAGGGGACGAGGGCGGTGGCGTGGTCGGCGGCGTTGATGATCCAGCCAGGGACGATGCCGACGAACAGGGTGAACCCGACGGCGGCGACGATCGCCAGGCCTGCGGTGAACGGCACCGGCACGGCCGGCGCGTCGTCGGCCGGGTCGGCCAGCCACATCGACACCATGATCCGCAGGTAGAGGAAGGCGGCGATGACCGCGGCGACCATGGCGATGACGGCGATGGCGTAGCTCCGCTCCTCCACCGCTGCGCCGATCACCCCGAACTTGGCGACGAAGCCACTCGTCAGCGGCACGCCCGCCTGCGCGAGCAGCAGCACCGTGAACGCCAGCGCCAGCGACGGCCGACGCCGGGCCAGACCCTCGAACGCGTCGAGGCTCGAGTCGCCGTCGGTGTCCTGGGCGACGACGGTGACGACGGCGAACGAGCCGATCACCAGCACCGCGTAGAGCATCAGGTACAGCAACACCGACGGGATGCCCGGACCCGGGTCCGCCTCGCCGGCGGTGTGCGCGGCGGCCTCGACCCCGACGAGGATGAACCCCGCGTGGCTGATCGAGGAGAACGCGAGCATCCGCTTCACGTTGCGCTGCACCACGGCCATCAGCGAGCCGACCACCAGCGACAGGACGGCCAGCACCCAGATCACGGGCTGCCAGTCGTCCTTGTAGAACGGCAGGGCGATGACGAGCACGCGGAGCATCGCGCAAAACGCCGCTGCCTTGCCCGCCGAGGCCATGAACGCCGTGACGGGCGACGGCGCACCCTGGTACACGTCGGGCGCCCACACGTGGAACGGCACCGCGGCGACCTTGAAGCCGAGCCCCACGAGGAGCATGGCGATGCCGGCGAGCGCCAGCGAGTCGGGGTGCTGGAGGTCGACGCCGCTCTGGAGGGCGGCGACCATCTCGGAGATGTTGGTCGAACCGGTGGCGCCGTAGACCAGCGCGATGCCATAGAGCAGGAACGCCGACGAGAACCCGCCGAGCACGAAGTACTTCATGCCGGACTCGGCGCTCTCATCGCTGCGGCGGTTGCTCGCCGCCAGCACGTACAGCGCCAGCGACAGCGTCTCCAACCCGAGGAACAGCACGATGAGGTCGTTGGCCGAGGCCATCACGATGCCGCCGACGGCGGCGACCTGGTAGAGCGCGTAGATCTCCGGCCCGTCGTTCGGGGTGCCGTGCAGGTAGTCGCTCGACAGGAGCGACACCAACAGCACCGCGGTGCAGATGATGATGGTGGCGAACTCGGCGAAGCCGTCGAAGGCGAGCGCACCGCCGACGAGCGTGGACGCACCCTCGTCGGTGATGTCGTCCCACTGCGTCATCGCCAGGCCGCCGGCCACGGCGGCGATGGCGGCGCTGGTCCAGGCGTAGAGCCCGCGTGGCCAGGTGGGGGTGAGCGCACCGACCAGCAGCATCCCCAGCGCCCCGACGATGAGCGCGATGAACGGCGACAGCGCCCACCACGTGACCTCGGGGCCGATGAACTCGGTGACCTGCTGCAACATCAGTGATCGCCCTCCTCGGCGCCGTCACCGTGGTCCTCGCCGTCATCCCCGTGATCGTCCCCGTGATCGTCGCCGTGATCATCCCCGTGGTCGTCGAGCTCGACGATCACGATCTCGTGCTCGGGCGCCACGAAGTCCGTGACCGACTCGACGCGCTCGACGAGCACATCGACGCTCGGCTCGATCCGCTCGAGCACCGGCTTCGGGTAGACCCCCATGAACACCGCCGCAGCGATGAACGGGAGGAGGACCATGCCCTCCTTCCAGGAGAGCTCACGGAAGTCCTTGTTCTCGCCTTCCGGCTCACCCTGGAACACCCGCTGGTAGGCCCAGAGCAGGTACAGGGCGGCGAGGATCACGCCGGCGGCGG
>CAYGLH010000209.1:1394-1926 GCA_964350535.1 uncultured Ilumatobacteraceae bacterium | reverse complement strand
CGACGACCGTCCACCAGCGCGCCGTCTCGAACGAACCGATGAGGATCAGGTACTCACCGATGAACCCGTTGAGGCCCGGCACGCCGATCGAGCTGAGCATGATCACCATGAACCCGGCGGCGAAGATCGGCGCCACCGACTGGATGCCGCCGAGCTCGGAGATCTGCCGGGTCTTGCGACGCTCGTAGATCATCCCGACGAGTAGGAACAGCGCGCCGGTGGACACACCGTGGTTGATCATCTGGATGACGCTGCCGGAGATCGCCTGGCTGGTGAAAGCGAACGTACCGAGGACGATGAACCCGAGGTGGGCGACCGAGGAGTACGCCACGAGCCGCTTGAGGTCCTTCTGCATCGTGGCCGCGATGGCGCCGTAGATGATGCCGATCACCGCCAGGGTCAGCCACAGGTAGCGGCTCCAGTAGGCGGCCTCGGGGAACAGGTACAGGCCGAAGCGCAGGAACCCGTACGTGCCGAGCTTCAGCATCACGGCGGCGAGCACCACCGAGCCGGCGGTCGGCGCCTGGGTGTG
>CAYGLH010000209.1:0-1384 GCA_964350535.1 uncultured Ilumatobacteraceae bacterium | reverse complement strand
CCACGTGTGCAACGGGAAGATCGGTACCTTCACCGCGAACGCGATGGCGAAGGCGAAGAACAGCCATCTCGCCGTTGATGCCGCGAAGTTCCCACCCTCGGCGATCTCGACGAGGTCGAACGTGATCCCACCCAGGTCGTCGCTGGCGATGACGGCGGTGGCGATCAGCCCGACGAGCATGAACGCCGAACCGAGCATCGTGTACAGGAAGAACTTGGTCGCCGCGTAGACGCGGTTCTCGTAGCCCCAGCCGCCGATCAGGAAGTACATCGGGACGAGGACGATCTCGAAGAAGACGAAGAACACGAACAGGTCGAGGCTGAGGAAGCTCCCCATGACGCCCGCCTCGAGCATCAACAGCCACGCCAGGTACGGCTTCTCGTCGTGGTGCGGGTCGATGCCGGCGATCACCAACGGATAGATCAGGCCGGTGAGCACGACCATGAACAGCGAGATCCCGTCGACACCGAGGTGCCACGAGATCCCCCACGGTTCGATCCAGGTGTGCTTCGACACGAACTGGAACCCGGCGTCGCCCGTCTCGAACGACGCCAGCAGCCAGATCGACATGCCGGCCGTGGCGAACGAGGTGAGGAGAGCGACGAGCTTGGCCTGCTCCGGCCGGCGCTTGGTGGTGAGCGTGACCAGAGCGGCGCCGATGATCGGCACCAGGATCAGCGCGGTGAGGATCGGGAAGCCCATCGCGCCACCCGACGCGTGGGCGCCCTCGGCGGCGAGCAGTGACGGCGCCATCACAGCACCCCCCGCAGGAAGAACCAGCCCAACAGGAGCACCGTGCCGATGGCGATCACCAGCCCGTACTGCCGGACGTAGCCGGTCTGTCCCTTGCGCAGTTCGCCGGCCGTGCCGCGCACGCCGGTGGCCACGCCGTTGACGGCGCCGTCGACCACGGTGGAATCGAAGGCGGCGATCGCCTCGAAGCTCTTCCGACCCGGGCCGCCCATGAAGCGCGTGATCGTCTGGTCGTAGTACCAGCCGTTGGCGAACAGCGTCGGCTCGAACGCCGGGATGCGGCGCTTCTGGTAGACGAGCCATCCGAACATGATCCCGACGAGTGCGGCGACGATCGCCACGACGATGAGCACGACCTGGTTGTCGTACGCCCACGTGCCCTCGATGTTCGCTTCGTCGGGCACGACGACGTGCATCCAGTCCTCCAGCCGATGCGCGACCGAGTCGGGGATGACCCCGATCGACGGCAGCTGGATCACACCGCCGACGACGGTGAGCAACCCGAGCACGACGAGCGGCGTGGTCATCGTCCACGGCGACTCGTGCGGCGTGAAGTCGCCACGGGCACCGTTCTCTTCGGCCCGGCTCTCCCACTTCTGCTCGCCGAAGAACGTCATGATGACCTGGCGCG
>CAYGLH010000208.1:0-6640 GCA_964350535.1 uncultured Ilumatobacteraceae bacterium | reverse complement strand
TGCCGGTGTCCACCGACGCCCACACGCCCGGGCCGTACTGCGGCAGTGCGTTGAGGCCCTCGACGAGCGGCGCCATCGGATCGACGCCGTCCGAGTTCTCCAGCTCGGCGAACCCGAAGACGTCGGCGTCGATGTCCTCGAGCGCGGCGAGCAGCTTGGCGAGCTGACGCTCGTACTCCAGCCCGGACGAGGCCCCACGGCACTCGGTGTCGAGGCTCGGGCCACAGATGTCGGGACCGTTGAACGAGCCCGGATTGGTGTCGAGCGTCTGGAAGAAGTTCAAGACGTTGAACCCGACGACCTTCAGCGAGCCACCGACCTCGGGCGCACCGAGCGGGCGGTCGTTCACCGCGGTGTGAACGGCAGGAGCCGTCGGCTGGATGCGCCACAGGCTGAAGCGATAATCGAGCACGCCGGTGGCATCGGTGACCGTGTCGCCACCGCGGAAGGCGTTGCCGAGCCCGAACGGGGCACCGTTGGGGTGGCGCAGCGGGTCGGGGTTCTGGAAGTCGAGACCGTCATCGAGCGTGATGCGGTTGGTGGCGTTGGCCGCCGCCAGTGCAGCGAGCTCGGAGGACCCGGGCTCGAGCACGGCGCTCGGCTGCTGCTGGCGTTCCGTGGCCAGCACCATCTCGCCATAGCGGTCGAAGTTGAAGAACTCCGTGATCACGAGGTCCTGCGGGAGGGTGACGTGCATCCCCTCGAACGGCTCGGCGTCGAACGGCAGCGACACCTGGACCGGTGCGGGCAGTTCGTTGTCGAGCGAACAACGGGCGATCGAGACGTTCGTCAGTTGGGTCAGCGTGAACGACTCGTCGACCGTGCCGGTCACCTGGACCTCCTCGCCTTCCACGACCTCGCTGCCGCCGGGGGCGAAGACGAAGATCGCGTCGGAAGTCGCCGGGTCGCCGTCGCCGGCGTCCTGGAGGTAGTAGCCGTCGAAGCCACCCGGCTGCAGGGCGCCCGTGACGATGCCCTGCACCGTCGCGGTGGCGCCGACCAGCGGGCTGGCGTCGCCCGATCCCTGCACCGCGCCGATGGGCGTGTCGGCGGTCGTGCAGTCGGTCGGGTCGGGATCCGGGTCGGGATCCGGGACGGTGGTGCTGTTGGCGGTGCCGGGTGTGTTGGCCGCCTCGCCCTCGATCAGCGACCCCGCCTCACCGAGGATCCCGGCGAGGTCGAAGTCGTTGCGCACCCAGTCGGCGGTCGTGTCGGTGTCGACCCCGTCGGGGATCCGCGACGCTCCACCCGGGGTGAAGTTGAGTCCGTCGTACTGCTCGACGAGCACGGGTTCGCCGTAGGTGACATCGTCGGCTCCGCCGTCGTTGATCGCCACGGCGTCGATGACCGTGCCGTCGATGTCGGCGACATTGGTCGCGCCGCCGCTGTAGCCGTCGACGAGCAGCAGCGTGATCGTGCCGTTCTCCAGCGCGTTCGATGGGAGATCGACGAGGTGGAACCCGTCGTCATCGGTGTCGCCGATCGACCACTCACCGTCGACGGTGCCTTCGCCCCCCGAGTCGCCCTCGATCTCGAGCACCGTGAGGTTCGAGAGGTCGGTGTTCGGATCGCCGTAGATCTCGATGTACTCGACGTCGGTACCGGTCGTGCTGGCCGAGAACTCGTTGATCACCGGGCTGACCGGCTCCACGTCGCCGCACTCGGTGGTGTGACCACCGAGCCCGTCGAAGGTGTCCTGGGCGAATCCGACCCATTCGGCGGACGGGTCGAACGCATCGTTCGGGTCGGTGTCACCCGTGCACACGGAAGCGGCGCGGCGCAGGGTGCTGTTGAGCGCCGACAGGCCCCCGCCCTCGAAGTTGGCGTTGAGCGCGATCTGGCCGAAGGAGTCGATTACGACGCCGTCGCGGGCGAGGACGATCGTGTCGTTGCCGTTCCACAGCCCTGCGCCCGACGTCTGCTGTGCGCCGACGGCGGGGCCGAGGGTGCTGTGGGCGAACACGAAGGTGCCACCGGCGGGCACCGTCCCGGTCAACGGGATCGACGTCGGCGACGTGTTGGCGTTGAAGTAGACGTCGAGCGAGTAGCCGCTGAGACCGATCTCGGCGTCGGTGCCGTTGTACAACTCGACGGCCTTGTTGTTGCTCGACCCCTCGACGTACTCGCTGAGGATGAGGTCGGACGGCGCAGCGCTCTGCGCCACGACCGGAGCGACCGGCGCCCCGAAGCCCACCACGGCGGCACCTGCCACCAATCCGCCGGCCAGCAGGCCGGGGAGCCACTTCTGCGATCGCTTCACCACGTGATCTCTCGTCCTTCGTCTCGTGCAACACCTGAGCGCCCGCAACCTAGGCATCGCGCCTGAACGCGGTGCCGCGGCCCCGTTTCCATCCGGTGAACTCGTCCCGAACGGTCGATCGTCTTTCTAGCACGATCCAATTCTTGATAGGACTGGTCGGGATTACCGGTAGGGTGGCCAACCGACCCCACCTGGATCGTCCAACGCAGATCCATCATCAATCACGATCCATCACCAACCACAAGGGAGACACCACACCATGGCTGTTCGTCTCGGAGACACCGCCCCCGACTTCACCGCCCCCACCACGCAGGGCGAGATCAACTTCCACGAGTGGCTCGGCGACTCGTGGGGCGTGCTCTTCAGCCACCCCAAGGACTTCACGCCGGTGTGCACCACCGAGCTCGGCTACGTCGCCAAGATCAAGCCCGAGTTCGACAAGCGCAACGTCAAGGTCATCGGCCTGTCGGTCGACCCGGTCGACAGCCACGTCGAGTGGGAGAAGGACATCGAGGAGACGCAGGGCACGGCGGTCAACTTCCCGATGATCGGCGATCCGGAGCGCACCGTCGCCGACCTCTACGACATGATCCACGAGAACGCCAACGACACCCTCACGGTGCGTTCGGTCTTCGTGATCGGCCCCGACAAGAAGGTCAAGCTGACGATCACCTACCCCGCCTCCACGGGCCGCAACTTCGCCGAGATCCTGCGCGTCATCGACAGCCTCCAGCTCACCGCCGACCACAAGGTGGCGACACCGGTCAACTGGGAGGACGGCGACGACTGCATCATCGTCCCGGCGCTCTCCGACGACGAGGCCAAGGCGCTCTTCCCCAACGGCTGGGAGCCGGTGAAGCCCTACCTCCGCGTCACCAAGCAGCCGAACCGATAAGGCGTTCCCCGGCCACGCAGGACGCGTGTGGCCGCTCGCGCCACTGGCGTTCCGCTCGCTCGCGTTCTGCGACGGCGATCGCCGGGCTGCGTCCTAGAGCCAGTTCGTCTCGACCCACTCGCGCACCTGGGGCGCGAGTCGGTCGAGATGATCGGCCGGAGCCGTGCGCACCATCGTGGCGCTGATCGGTACCGCTTCCCGGTCGGCGTCGACCACCACGGCCTCCGCCTCGAAGCGACGCGCCAACTCGTCGACGTAGGGATCCGACGAGAACACGGCGTGCGGACCCTCGTCGTGCGGCCAGTGGTGCCGGAACAGGTCCATCCACTTCGCCCACAGCTCCTCGTCGTCGAAGTCGGTCGCCAGCCGATGACGCACCTCGCGCACCTCGACCTCGGGATGCAGCTCGGCGAGCCATCCCGCACGCAGCTCACCCGCGACCGAGTCGCGCACGGTGGAGCTGTTGACGAACACGACGAGTCGATCGCAGCGTTCCGCAGCCCGCTCGATCATGAACGAGTGCCCGAGGTGCGGCGGGTCGAACCGGCCGACGATCAGGCCGGTGCTGTGCACAACGCCTCGATCACACGGTGCCAGCCGACACCGAGGTGGTACAGGTCCTCGCCGAGCCCGCCGCGCAGCAGCATGTCCTCGGTCCCGCCGACCACGCCCCCGGCGATGACGTCGCCCGCCCGGTCGGCGATGCCCCGCGCCCGTCGCAGCCGGGCGGTGGCCGCGGCGCGATCGCCGGCGTGGTACTCCGCCGAGGCGGCCGCCACATCGGCGAGCACACGGTCGAGGTAGGTCGCTGCGGCGTCGTCGCTCGCGACCAGATCGGCGAGCTCGATCGCGGTCGCGCCGTCGCCGGTCAGCGCGGAGGCGAGCGCCTGCACCGCGGCGGCGTAGGGCCGCGACGTGTCGACGTCGAGCAGCATCGCCATCGCCTCGTCGACGCGCCCCGACTGGCACAGCGCGAGCGCCAGCGTGACCCGCGCCTCGGTGCCGTCGGCTCCCATCGCCACCGTGCGCGCCACCGCGTGCTCGCCGACGACCACGCCACGCTCGCCCAGGCCGAGGTGGACGGCGGTGCCGGCCGCCGCCATCATCGGGAACGAGAGGTCGCCGAAGCCCTCGCCGAGCGCCAGCACCTCCTCCATCGCCTGCTCGGCCTCGCGGATCCGTCCGAGCGCCGTCATCGAGCGCATCGCCGGCGCCGACGCCAACACGATGCCGAACCGGTCGGACATCGTGCGGAAGATGGTCAGCGAGCGCTTCGACAACTGCTCGGCCTCGCTGAAGCGACCGGCCCACAGCCGGATGCCGGCGAGTAGCGCGTCCATCATCGCGATCGCCCAACGATCGCCCGAGGCGGTCGCCGTCTCGCGCACGCGCAATGCCAGCTCCTCGGCCTCGTCGACGCGCCGCTGGAAGTAGCGCAGGTACGCTCGCAGACCCTCCCCCCAGGCATGGCCGTCGCGATCGCCGAGTCGCTCGAACTCGGCGGCCGCCTCGTCGATCCGCGCCTCGGCGGCCTCGGTGTCGCCGGAGAGGAACGACACCCACGCCTGGTGCTGCCGCACCCAGCCGCGACCGCGGGCGTTGTCGAGCCGGTCGAAGAGGGCGTCGGCCTCGGCGAGGTATCGCTCCGCGTCGCACAGCGGGCCGCCGAACACCTCGATGAAACCACGGTCGCTCAGCGCCGTGGCGAGCTCGCGCTCGTCGCCGAGCTCGCGGAAGATGTCGATGCTCGCGTCGAGCTCGACCCGCGCGGCTTCGAGGTGGCCGCTCGCCTGCTCGAACGTGCCGAGGAGCCGACGGGCGATGCCTTCGTGGGTACGGTCGCCCTCCTCCAGCGCCGCGGTCAACGCCTCCTCGGCGTCGCGCCGCGCCACGTCGGTGAGGTGTCGCGCTCCCCCGGCCTCGGCGCGCAGGATCAGCAACTGGCGCACGAGGCGCGAATCGCGCGGCATCAGGTCGAGGGCGCGGGTCGCCTGCCGTCGCGCGTTGGTGAAGGCGCCGGTCTCGAGCGCCCCCTGCGCGGCCTCGAGGAGGAGGGCGGCGGCGCGCTCGTCGATGTCGCGCGGCACCCCGCGCACCGGACCGAGCTCGCCGACGAGCTCCGCCGCAGCCGCCGCGTGATGGGCGATCTCGTCGATGGGCGAGTCGCCGATCTGCGCCTTGACGTCGGCAGTACCGGCGTGGCCCATCGCCCGCACCACCTTCGTCAACGTCTGGTAGGCGACCTCGCGGACCACGTCGCTGCGGAACCGCCAGCGCTCACCGTCGACCTCGAGGAAGCCGTCGGCGGCGAGGCAGTCGAGGTCGGCGCGGTCCCATGGCTGGCCGAGCTTCTCGGCGAACACCTCCAGCGAGAACACCAGACCCGACGTACCGAGCACGGCGGCGTTGTCGACGACCGCCCGCTCCGACGGCGACAGACTGTCGAGCCGCGACGCGATCAAGGCCCGCAGGCTGCCCGGCAGCTCGCGTTCGTCCGGACGCTCGCGCGCCAGTTCGGCGAGCTCGGTGAGGAACAGCGGGTTGCCACCGCTGCGCTCGAACAGCTGCTCGGCGACCGCCGGCAGCGGACGCCGGCCGAACACCGCCGTGACGAGGCGATCGGACTCGGTGCGCCCGAGGGGGTCGAGCGGCATCCGGATCGTGATCGGATGGTCCTCGGCCGGCGGCCACTCGACCTCCACGTCGTCGCGCTGTGCGGTGACGAAGAGCACCGGCTGGTCGACCAACGACCGGGTCAGCTGGACGAGCAGGTCCAGCACGAGCGTGTCGGCCCACTGCAGATCATCGATCCAGACGGCGATCGGGCCCTTCGTGGCGCTCCGCCGGAGGCTGGCGATGACCATCCGGAACACGCGCTCGCGGGCCTGTGCCGGTGACAGCGAGTCGAGCTCGGACCGGTGTCCGAGCAGGTGCATCACCGTTTCGACGAACGCGGAGAGCGCCGGGTCCTCGGCGGCGAACCCGAAGCGATCGACGGCGAGCTGGGGCAACACGGTGCGGAGTGGCGCCGGGTCGCCGCGCCCGTCGATCTCCAACCGGCGCAGCAGCGCGCCGGCGATCGGCGCCCAGGCGTTGTGCTCGCCGTAGGGGAGGCAGACCCCGGCGACGATCGACGACGGCGGCGCAGGGAACTCGTCGAGCATCTCGGTGACGAGACGTGTCTTGCCCGACCCGGCTTCGCCCGTGACGGCGACCACGGCGCTGCGGCCCGAGGCGACTGCCGCCATGATCGAGCGGAACAGGTCGCGCTGTGTGCTGCGCCCGACGAAGGGCAGGTCGCGCCGACCCCGCTCGGCGACCCGCCCACTGCTGCCCGTGGCGCGCCACACCCGCTCGGTCTGGTTGCGGCCGCGGACATCGCTCTCCGCCACCAACTCGCGGCAGATCGACGCGGTGGCGAGCACGGCGGTGGCGTCGCCGATGTACACCTCGCCCGGAGCGGCCATCGCCTGCAGCCGCGACGC
>CAYGLH010000207.1:0-6656 GCA_964350535.1 uncultured Ilumatobacteraceae bacterium | reverse complement strand
GGCGAGGAGGGCACCGGCATCGAGGGGTCGAGCGGGCTCTCCTGGCACCTCGATCCGATCGACGGGACGGCGAACTTCGTGTACGGCCTGTCCGCCTGGTGCACGTCGGTCGGCGTGCTCGACGAGGCGGGTGGTCTGGCCGGTGCGGTCTACGCCCCGGTGTCGGGCGAGCTGTTCTCCGCGGCCCGCGGGCGCGGCGCCACGCTCGACGGTGCTCCGATCACGGCGTCGCGCTGCACCTCGCTGTCGGATGCGATGATCGCCACCGGCTTCGCCTACCGACCCGAGGTCCGGACCGGTCAGGCGCGTCGGCTCGCCGAGCTCATCGCCGACGTCCGCGACGTCCGTCGAGGCGGTTCGGCCGCGATCGATCTGTGCCTCGTGGCGTGCGGCCGCATCGACGCGTACTACGAGGGGCACCTCAACTCGTGGGACGTGGCAGCGGGTCTGCTCATCGCCGCCGAGGCGGGAGCGACGACGTTCGACGTTCGCGACTCGGCCGATCACGATGCCTTCACGGTCGCCTCCGCGCCGGCGATCCACGAGGCGCTGATCGACCTGCTCGACGGAGCCCGGCCCGACGATCGGGGCCATTGACCCGCCCGAAGGGTCCGGAATCGGGCATCATGGGAGTCGTGGGTACACGCATCCTGGCTGTCGAGGACGACGAGCGCATCCGTTCGGCGGTCAAACTCGCACTCGAGGACGAGGGCTGGACGGTCGACGAGGCCGAGAGCGGCGAGGAAGCGATCGACATGTTCCAGCGCTCGGCGCCCGACGTGGTACTGATCGACATCATGCTGCCCGGCATCGACGGGTTCGAGCTGTGCCGCACGCTGCGTCGCAGCAGCAGCGTGCCCGTCGTGATGGTCACGGCGCGCAACGACACGCACGACGTGGTCGCCGGGCTCGAGGCGGGCGCCGACGACTACCTCACCAAGCCCTTCGCGCCGAAGGAGCTGTCGGCTCGCATCCGCGCCCTGCTGCGCCGTGTGCGCCCCAACCCCGCAGGCCACCCCAAGCTCGTGTTCGGCGACCTCGAGCTGATCCCCGACGAGGGCAAGGTGCTGCGCGGCGGCGACGAGGTGCACCTCACGAAGACCGAGTTCCGGCTGCTCTGCGAGCTGGCCGAGAGCCCGGGCAAGGTGCTCAGCCGGGAGGCGCTGCTCGACAAGGTGTGGGGATACGACTACTTCGGTGATGGCCGGCTGGTCGACGTGCACGTCCGTCGCCTGCGCACCAAGGTCGAGGCCGACCCAGCGAACCCTCGACACGTCGTCACGGTGCGGGGCCTGGGATATCGGCTCCAGACGTGACCGACGGCGGCCGGGTTCGTCGCCTCGCCCGCCGCTCCCGTCCTCGCACGCTGGGGCTGCGGCGGCGCATCTTCCTGATCATCACGATCGGCGCGGTCGTCCTCAGCGTCGTGCTCGCCGTCACCACCTACGGGTTGGCCCGGTCGAACCTGATCGAGCAACGCCAGGACGTCGCGATCAGCACCTCGGCGCGCAACGCCCAGGGGGTACAGCGCGACCTCAACCGCGGTCAGGCGGCGTCTGCTGCGCCGGCTCGCGAGGGGCTCGCCAGCATCGGCGTGCAGCGCTATCTCATCTGGTATCGCAACGAGTGGGTCGGCGATCCGCCGCTCCAGCAGGCGCTTCCCGCCGACCTCACCGCCAAGGTGCGCGACGACCGCGAGTCGGCCTGGCAGATCATCCAGGTCGGCGAGCAGCCGACGATCGTCGTCGGCTGGGACGTCCCGCAGGTGGGCGCCTACTTCGAGTTCTTCAGCCTCGACGAAGTCGACTCCACCCTCTCCAGCGTGCGGCTGGCGCTGACCATCGCCGGGCTCGTCGCCACGGGCCTCGGCGTGCTGCTGGGTGTCTTCAGCGCGCGCCGCGCCGTGCGCCCGCTCGGCACGGCTGCGCAGGCGGCGTCGGCGATCGCCGGCGGCCGTCTCGACACCCGCATCGAGCCGACCGACGACCCCGACCTGCGGATCATGAGCGAGTCGTTCAACGACATGGCCGCCGCGCTCCAGCAGCGCATCGAACGTGACGCCCGCTTCGCCTCCGACGTCAGCCACGAGCTGCGCTCCCCGTTGATGACCCTGTCGGCCTCGGTCGAGGTGATGCAGGCCCGACGCGACGACATGCCCGAGCGGGCGCAGGCGGCGCTCGACCTGCTCTCCGGCGACGTCGACCGGTTCAAAGGGCTGGTGGAGGACCTGCTCGAGATCTCGCGGTTCGACGCCGGGGCGATCCGGTTGCACATGGAAGAACTGCTGGCGGCGGAGTTCGTCCGCCAGGCCGTCGCCGTCAGCTCGATGCCCGAGACCCCGATCGACGTGGAGCCGCGCGCCGAGCTGTCGCTGATCCGCGGCGATCGACGACGACTCGCCAGGGCGATCGCCAACCTGATCGACAACGCCCGCGCCTACGGCGGCGGGTCGGCCGAGGTGTCGATCCGGGTGTCGAACCCCGAGGGCGAGGCGATCTCGCACCTGCTGATCGCCGTCGAGGACCACGGTGACGGCGTCGCCGAGGACGAGCGCGACCTGATCTTCGAACGGTTCGCACGCGGCGGCGGTGCCGGCCGACGCACCGGGAGCGAGGGTGCCGGCCTCGGGCTGGCGCTCGTCGACGAGCACGTCCGGATGCACGGTGGCAGGGTGTGGGTCGAGGACCGCCTCGACGGTTCCCCCGGCGCACGCTTCGTGATCGAGCTGATGGCGACCGAGCTGGAGGACGAGTGAGCACCGCCACCGCCCGGTCGCCCGTCGTGCTGCTCCTCGCCGCGCTGTTGCTGGCAGTGGCCGGCTGTGGCATCGAACCGCAGGCCGAGCCGAACGACATCCCCGAGGAACAGTTGGTCGACTTCGTCGAGGAGGCGACCGGCGGGGAGGCCACCGGCACCAGCCGCATCTACCTCATCGCTCCCGCCGACCCGGACGACCCGCAGCGCCTGCGCTCGGTGCTCCGCGACGTGCCGAGGGACGCGCGATCGCTGCTGACGTCGCTGTTCTCCGGCCCGAACCCAGAGGAGCAGGAGGCCGGGCTGTCGACCGTGCTGCCGCGCGAGCTCGTGCTGAACGACACGCGAACCACCGGTGGCGTGCTCACCGTCGACATCAACAACAGCCTGAGCGAGCTGACGCCGGAGGCCTTGCGCATCGCGGTCGCCCAGATCGTCACGACGGCCACGGGGATCGAGGGCATCGACGCCGTCGATCTCCGCGTCGACGGCGTCGAGCAGCTATGGCCCGTCGGCGACGGTGAGCTGACCGAGCGCACGCTCACCGTGTACGACTATCCGGGTCTCATCGAGTCGACCCAGCCGCCGCTCCCGGCCCTGCCGGGCGGCGAGGCCTGATCGGGCCGTACCGCCGCCGACTACGCGAAGAAGTGCTCCGCCACGTCGTGGTAGAGCTCCATGTCGACCGTGCGCGTGGCGCCCCACGTCGTGCCGAGCGGGCTCTGCACGATCTTCTCGCCCTGCACCGCCGCCATCGTGCCCCACGCCTCGGCGTGGACCGCATCGATCGCCGCCACGCCGAAGCGCGTCGAGAGCACCCGGTCGTAGGCGGTCGGCGTGCCGCCGCGCTGCACGTGACCGAGCTGGACCACCCGCGTCTCGAAGCCGATCCGTTCGGCGACCTCGTAGGCGATGCGGTTGGCGATGCCGCCGAGGCGCACATGCCCGAACCGGTCGAGCACCTTCTCCTCGAGGTCGAGGGTGCCAGGGGCGGGCTGCGACCCTTCGGCGACGACCACTATCGACGCGTACCGGCCGCGCTCGTGACGGCGCCGGAGCCGCCCGCACAGCTCGTCGATGTCGAAGGGCACCTCGGGGATCAGCACCGCGCTGGCGCCGCCGGCGATGCCGGCGTACGTGGCGATCCACCCGGCGTGGCGGCCCATCACCTCGACGAGGATCACCCGGTCGTGGCTCTCGGCGGTGGTGTGCAGCCGGTCGATCGCGTCGGTGGCGATCTGCACGGCCGTGTTGAAGCCGAACGTCTCCTCGGTGCCGACGACGTCGTTGTCGATCGTCTTCGGCACCCCGACGATCGGGAGACCGTGCTCGGCCCAGAGCTTGCCGGCGACCGTCAGCGACCCGTTGCCGCCGATGACGATCAACCCGTCGAGACCGAGATCGTCGATCGAGCGCCGGACCCGCTCGACGCCGTCAGGGCGATCGAACGGGCTGCCGCGACGGCTGCCGAGCACCGTGCCACCCCGGGGCAGGGTTCCCCGCATCGATTCGATCGTGAGCGGCATCGTGCGTCGCTCGAGCACCCCCTCCCACGCATCGATGAACCCGAAGAACTCGTCGCCGTAGTGCCGCTCCCCCTTGCGCACCGCAGCACGGATCACCGCGTTCAGTCCAGGACAGTCACCACCACCGGTCAGGACACCTACTCGCACCGAGCCGACTGTAGAGGGTGGCACCGCCGTCGCGTGGTGGTAGCACTGTGGAATGGCCTGGGACAGCACGCGACCCGTTCCGTGGGAGCGCTTGATGCGCGAGTGGGTGATCTACGCCGCGATCATGGTGGCGATCTTCCTGATCTTCTTCCGCGACGCCGGGGTGATGGGGGCGATCGCCGGCATCCTCGTCAGCGGCCCGTTGTACCTCGGCTTCGGCGCCGTGCTCGCCAAGTTCGGGTACCAGCGCAAGAGCTTGAAGGAGATGCGCACACCGCGCGCCGACAGCTCCAGCGCCTCCACGTCCACCGCGGCGGACACGTCGTCGACGCGACGCCCGCCGGCGCCCACGAAGCGCACCAGCGGCGGCCACAACCGCCCCACCTCCAAACAGAAGCGTCGCTGAGCGCAGCACTAGATTCGGCGGCCGTGACCGAGCAGTGCGTCCTCGCCATCGACGCCGGCACCACCGGGGTCCGGTGCCGGGCGGTCTTCACCGACGAGCGCCCGCCGGTCGCGTCGTATCGGGAGTTCACCCAGCACTTCCCCCGCCCAGGGTGGGTCGAGCACGATGCAACCGAGATCTGGGCGTCGGTGCGCACCACGGTCGCCGACGTCATCGCCGAGGTCGGCGCCGACGCGGTCGCCGCGATCGGGATCACGAACCAGCGTGAGACGGCGGTCGCCTGGAACCGTGCCACCGGCGACCCGTACGGCACGGCGATCGTCTGGCAGGACCGCCGTACGACCGAGCGCTGCATCGAGCTCGCCGAAGCCGGCTACTTGCCGCTCGTGCGGGAACGCACGGGTCTCGTCCTCGACCCGTACTTCTCCGGCACCAAGTACGAATGGCTGCTCGACGAGCGCGACGTGCCGCGCGACGACGACCTCGCCCTCGGCACGATCGACGCCTGGCTGATCTGGAACCTGACGGGCGGTGCCGTCCACGCCACCGACGTCACCAACGCCAGCCGCACGATGCTGTGCGACATCCGCTCACGCACCTGGGACGCCGAGCTCTGCGAGCTGCTCCACGTCCCGATGCAGGCGCTCCCCGAGATCGTCGCGTCGAGCGGGCGGATCGGCACCACCGTCGAATCCGGCGGCATTCCCGCCGGCATCCCGATCAGCGGCGTCGCCGGCGATCAGCAGGCGGCGCTGTTCGGCCAGGCGTGCACCCGACCGGGGATGGCGAAGAACACCTACGGCACCGGCTCGTTCGTCCTTCTGAACGTCGGCGCCGACTGCCCCGCCCCGACCGAAGGGATGCTCACCACCGTCGCCTGGACGTTGGCGGACGGGACCACCCACTACGCGCTGGAAGGCTCGATCTTCGTCACCGGCTCGGCCGTGCAGTGGCTGCGTGATGGGCTCGAGATCATCGACGACGCGACCGAGACCGGGCCGCTCGCGGCGTCGGTCGGCGATGCCGGCGGTGTGTACATTGTGCCGGCCTTCACCGGACTCGGTTCGCCGTGGTGGGACCCCGAGGCGCGCGGGGCGGTGTTCGGGATCACCCGCGGCACGGGCCGCGCCCAGCTGGCTCGCGCCGTCGTCGAGTCGATGGCCTACCAGACCCGCGATGTCGTCGACGCGATGACCGCCGCCAGCGGGGTCGAGATCGGCGATCTGCGCGTCGACGGCGGCGCCTCGGCGATGGACCTGCTGTGCCAGATCCAGGCCGATCAGCTCGGTGTGCGCGTCCAGCGGCCCGTCGACCAGGAGACGACCGCGCTCGGCGCCGCCTATCTCGCCGGCCTCGCCGAGGGCGTCTGGAGCGGCCTGGACGCGATCGAGTCGCAGTGGGCGCTCGAGGCCGAGTTCCTGCCCGCCGCCGACCGGACGCTCGCCGATCTCCTCCACCAGCAGTGGCTGGTGGCGGTGGAGCGCACCCGGGGGTTCAGCCCAGCTTCGTGAGGCCGCGCCGCAGGTTGCGAACCGCCTGCTGGATGCGCTTCTCGTTCTCGATCAGCGCGAACCGCACGAAGCCCTCGCCACCGGGCCCGAAGCCGACGCCCGGGCTGAGTGCCACGTCAGCGTCCTTGACGATCATCGAGCAGAACTCGACCGAGTCGAGCTCGGCGTACGGTTCGGGGATCGGCGCCCACACGAACATGGTGCCGCCCGGCTTGGGCACGTCCCAGCCGATGCGGCCGAGCCCGTCGATGAGCGCGTCGCAGCGCCGCTCGTAGGTGGCGCACACCTCGGCGGGGAAGTCGGGCGCCTCGT
>CAYGLH010000206.1:0-6700 GCA_964350535.1 uncultured Ilumatobacteraceae bacterium | reverse complement strand
CGCCGGAGCTCCCCCCGCGTCGACACGTGCCTCCAGCCGGCTCAGCCGCGCTTCCAGCGCCGCCGTGTCGGAGCTGACGTCGTCGCGTGTCAGACCGACGACGGCCACCTCGAGCAGGACGCGCGGATCGGGCGCGACGCGCATCTCGACGAGCGCCGTGCCGAGCTGCTCGATGCCGCGCACGATGGCGACGGGTCCGAGCCGACGGGCGCGGTCGGTGAGCGCCTCGAGACGGTCGGAGGGGACCTGGACGAGCTCGGGTGCCATCAGCGACAGGAAGGCGTCGCGCAACGCCCGGATCAGTTCTTCGGCGAGCGTGCGCGGGTCGCGCCCCTGGGCGACCGCGCCGGCGACGAGCGTGAGCGCCCGCCCCGCGTCGTGATCGATCATCGCCTCCGTGAAGTCGTCGATCGGCACGGCGGCCACCGTGTGGCCACCGGAACTGGCCGCCACCTCGAGCGCCGACAGCGTGTCGCGCGGCGACCCCGCTCCCCGGGTGAGCACCTCGGCGATCGTGTCGTCGTCGATCTCGATCCCCGCGTCGGCCGCCACCCAGCGGACGTGGTCGTGCAACGTGTCCGCCGGGAGGAGGTGGAACTGCAGGTGCTGGGTGCGGCTGCGGATCGTGTCGCTGACCTTCTGTGGGTCGGTCGTGGCCAACACGAACACGACGTGTGGCGGCGGCTCCTCCAGCGTCTTCAGCAGCGCGGCCTGGGCGGCGCCCGTGAGCATGTGCACCTCGTCGAGGATGTACACCTTGTGCCGTCCGGGCGTGCCCAGCGAGGCCCGGTCGATGAGGTCGCGCACCGCATCGACGCCGTTGTTGGAGGCGGCGTCGAGCTCGTGGACGTCGTAGCTCGTGCCGCGCTCGACGGCGAGGCACGGGTCGCACTCGCAGCACGGTTCGCCGTCGACCGGGCGCTCGCAGTTGAGCACCTTGGCGAGGATCCGGGCCGACGTCGTCTTGCCCGTGCCGCGCGGCCCGGAGAAGAGGTAGGCCTGCCCCTCGCGCCCCTCGGCGACCGCCGTGCGAAGTGCGTGCACCACGTGCTCTTGGCCCCGGATCTCGGAGAAGCGACGGGGCCGGTAGCGGCGGTACAGCGACTGGGTGGCCATCGCGGCCACGATAGCGATGGGATGTGACGCGCTGGCCTCCTCCGCCCGACGCCGCCGTCCCGTGCCAGCTCAACGTCGGCGGACGACGGCCGGCACCCCACCGCGCGGTCGGTTGACCACCATTCCCACCGGTGTCGGCGGCCCCTCGAGACGCAACTCGACGTCGAGACGCTGGGCGACGCGGGCGACGATCAAGGTCAGCTCGATCTGCGCCAGCGCGAACCCGATGCAGTTGCGACGCCCACCGCCGAACGGCAGCCACGCGGCGTCCATGAGGGCGCGCTGGTCGTCGCTCACGTCGAGGAACCGATCGGGATCGAACCGCATCGGGTCGGGCCAGGCGGCGGGGTCGCGCCCGGCGAGGTATGCGGACCAGGCGACGAGCGTGTGCGCCGGGATGGTGTGGCCGGCGACGACGACATCTCGCGCCGTCTCGCGCGGGCTGAGGACACCCGGCGGGTGCAGCCGCAGCGACTCGCGTACGGTGCGCGCTGCCAGATCGAGCCGCTGCAACTGTGCGTCGCCGGCCGCGCTCGCGTCGTCGCCCAGCACGTCGTCGGCCTCGGAGCGCAACCGACCCCAGATGTCGGTGTCGTCGCCGATGCTGATCATCGTCCAGGCGACGGCTGCGGCGGTGGTGTCGAAGCCGGCGCCGATCAGCGTGTTCACCTGATCGCGGATCTCGCTGTCGTCGAGCGATCCGTCGGCGACCAGCACCTCCAGCACGTCGAACGGATCGCCCGACGGCTCGCTGCGCCGACGGGCGATCTCGGCATCGACGATCGCGTCGAACCGCTGCCGGTCGGCGCGCACCCGACCGCGCGCCCCGATCGGGAACGGGTGCGGGAGCTGGCGGTAGGCAGGCCGTTCCAGGTACTGCTGGGCGGTCCGGAACAGTTCGCCGAACTCCGCCGCGTGCTCGTCGGCGACACGTGCACCGAACAGGGCGTGGGTGACCATCTCGAGGACCAGCTCACGGGCGAACTCGTACAGATCGATCGGTACGCGACGCTCTGTGTCCCTGGCCGGCACGGCCGCATCGATCCGGTCGTCGATCCGTTCGAGGATCATCGGGATCCAGCGCGCCAGGCGACGGCGACTGAACGCCGTCTGCACCGATGCCCGCCGGCGTCGATGGTCGGCACCGTCGGAGACGATCATCGAGCCGCTCCCGACCACGACCGCCAGGAGGTTGAACTTGTGGTTCCACCTGAACGTGTCGTTCGGCATCGCCACCAGCTCGCGAATCGCCGCCGGGTCACCGACGATCGCGAACCTCGCGGGCGGCGCTCCCAGGCCGACCACCGGTCCGTACGCGGCGAGCTCGTCGAGCACCCCTTGCGGCTCGCTGAACAGCCGGCGCAGGAGCCGGACCTGAACCGTGGCGGGCGGCGTGGGCAAAGGACGCACCGGTGCCGGGGTCATACCGAACCCCCAGCGTAGTCATGCCCGGGTGGCGCCCGACCGGGCCGGTCCGCCCGGCACGGGTAGCGTCGCTGCCCGTGGGTCGAGGTCGGTGGTCTGCAGCGGTGGGCGCGACGGTGTTGGCGTGTGTCGCGGTCGCGTGCGGCGGCGACGGCGGGTCGGCCGAGCCGACGCCGGACGAGTACGTCGAACAGCTCGACGCGATCTGTCTCGACACGACGGCGACCCTCGATGCCCTCCCCACCCCGCCGGACGAGATCACCCTGGTCGACTTCGCGTCGGAGGCGTCGAGCGCCCTCGCCGACGAGGCCGAGCAGATGCGGCAACTCGACCCGCCCGACGAGCTCGACGCCGACCATCGGGCGCTGATCGCCAACACGGACGACCAGTCGCGGGCATGGCAGGAGATGGGCACCGTCGCCGAGACCGACACCGAGGCGCTGCAGGTCGCGAGCACCCGGATCGGCGAGCTGACGCTCGGCCGCAACGACCTCGCTGCGTCGCTGGGTGCACAGGATTGCGTGCGGGCGGCGGGGTGAGCGGGCGCGGCGCGCACGGCGACACTCCCAGGACTTCGCAGGTCAGGCCATTAGTCTCGGTGCGACTGTGATCGAGCGCACGTCTGTTCCCTCCGCGCAGCGCGCCGCCCGTACGGTGACGACCGCCGTCGTCGCCCTGCTCGCGGCCGTCGCCGCCGTGCTGCTCGCGATGCCCGGCATCGCTCGTGCCGACAACACCGTCGTCAGCTCCGAGCCCGCCGACGGCTCCAGCGTCGGCACCTCCCCCGCGGCGATCGTCATCGAGTTCGCCGAGGAACTGGGCGAGGCCAACATCCTCACGCTCGACTGCAACGCCGAACTGATGCTGCTCGGGCGGCCGTCGGTCGGCGACGACGACCGCACGCTCACGGCCGAGATCACCGACCCGGTACCGGCCGGCACCTGTGTCGCGCAGTGGCGAGTGAGCAACACCGACGGCGAGCCGAACGGCGGCGGCAACATCACCTTCGTCGTGCAGAACGACACGGCCGGCGCGACCACCACGGTGGATCCCGCCGCCGCCACCACCGCCGCCGACACCGGCGCCGACGGCACGACCGCCGACCCCGCCGCCACCACCGACCAGGCCGACACGAGCACCGACGACGGCGACGACCTGATCCCGATCGACCAGATCGACGAAGGCACTGGCCCGCTGTGGCTCGGCCGCATGCTGTCGGTGCTGGGGGTGGCCATCCTCTTCGGTGCGCTGGTCGTGATCGCTGCGGCGTGGCCCGAGGGGGTCGAGTACCTCGTCACCATCCGGTTCATCCGTAGCGCCTGGATCGTCTCGCTCGTCGGCACGGTGCTGTACGTGGCGGCGGCCTCCGCCGGGGTCAACGGCGAGTCGTTCGGGGCCGGCTTCAACCCGAGCCTCTGGGCCGACCTGCTCGACTCGGGCGGCACCGGGCGCGCCGCGCTCGTCCGACTCGTCGCGGTGGTCGCCGCCGGCTGGGTGGCGATCCGGCCCGATCGGGTCCTCTACCAGGGCTCGCAGCTCGTGGCGCTGGCGATCCCGGCGATCGCCGTGGCGACCATCGGCTTCAGCCGCACCGGCGGCGACGCCGCGATCCTCGGCATCGCGATGGGCGTGCTGCACGCGCTGGCGATGGCCATCTGGATGGGTGGGGCGGTGCTGCTCGCCCGGGTGGTGCTGGTCGGACCCGGTGAGGAAGACCTCGTCCACGCCGTGCGCGGGTTCAGCCGGATCTCCAACGTGGCGATCATCGTCACGATCCTCACCGGGCTGGTGCAGATGGTGCGCCTCGACGGAGGCGACCTCTTCGGGTCGTCGCACGGACGGGTCGTGTTGTTGAAGGTCGTCATCGTCGCCGGGATGGTGTTCGTGGCGATGTCCGCCCGCCAGTTCGTCAATCAACGCCTCGCGCGCGCCGACGAGATGACCGCGCCGATGGCCGGGCGGCTCCGGCGGGCGTTCAGCTTCGAGGCAGGCCTCGGGCTGCTGGTGCTCCTGACCAGCGCCTGGTTGATGGCGCTCGACCCGCCGAACGTCGACAACTCGGTGACGATCGACTACGCCATCACCCGCGATCTCGTCGACGCCGAGGCCGACCTCGAGGTCACCGTCCGGCTCACCGAGGAGCGCGCCGCCACATCGGGGCTCGAGGTCGAGGTCCACGCTCCCGAGACGAGCCTGTCGAACCTCGAGATCATCTTCACCGCCCCGCCCAACGATTCGAACGTCGGCACGATCACCCAGCCGGTGCCGCTCACCGGGCTCGGCGTCGCCGTGCGTTACGAGGCCGACGGACTGCCGCTCACCATCCCGGGCGAGTGGACGGTCCACGCCACCGGCGTCACCGCCGCCGGGTCGGCGATCACCAACGAGCAGACCTTCGTCCTGCTCAATCCCGACGGCACGGCACCGACGACGGCGATCACCGTCCCGCCCTCGGTCACCGTCACCATCGCCCCCACCACCGAGACCACCGCCCCCGGCTGACACCGAAGCGCGCAGCGCCCATCCGCCCAGCACCCGACCCAGCCGAAACTTGCGGTCAGCGTCGCGCCCAGCGCGACATCCGCGCCAGAGAACGGCGCGACCGACCCGGCCCAGCCGAAACTTGCGGTGGGCGTCGCGCCCAGCGCGACATCCGCGCCAGAGAACGGACGCGGTTCAGTTCGTGCCGGCGATGAACTCGCGGAAGTCGATCGGCTCGGCGACGTCGAGTTGGTCGTATCGGCAGTCGGCGGGGTCGACATCGGGTCGCCACCGCACGAACTTCACACCGTGACGGAACCGGCCGCCCTCGAGCTGGCCGAACACCACCTCGGCCACACGCCCCATCCGGATCGGCACGAAGCTGAGGTCCTTGCCGGCGTTCCACCGGCTGCCCGCCGATGGCGTGGCGACGCCGGGTTCGGGCTGGTACTCCGCCCATCGGCGCCACGGATGGCCGTCGAGGGCGTCGGCGGTGAGCGGTTGCAGTTCCTCGAGCAGTTCGGCGCGGCGCTTCACGCTGAAGGCGGCGGCGACACCCACCGAGTGCAGGTCACCGTCTCCGTCGAACAACCCGAGCAACAGCGAGCCCACGCCGTTGCCGTCCTTGTGGATGCGGAACCCGGGGACCGCGCAGACGCCCGTGCGCTGGTGCTTGACCTTGATCAGCGCTCGCTTGCCGGACTCGTACAGGCCGTCGACCGGCTTGGCGATGATCCCGTCGAGCCCGGCACCCTCGAACCGGCCGAACCAGTCCTCGGCCACGGTCCGGTCGGTGCTCGCCGGCGTGAGGTGCACGGTCGGGTTGGGCCGGAGCGCATCGACGAGGGCGGTCCGCCGGTCGACCATGGGCTCCTCCATCAGCGAGCGGTCGCCGATCGCCAGCACGTCGAACGCGACGTACTCCGCGGGCGTCTCCGCGGCGAGGCGATCGATGCGCGACTTCGCCGGATGGATCCGCTGCAGCAGCGCGTCGAAGTCGAGCCCGCGCCCGTCGCGATCGGGGACGACGATCTCGCCGTCGACGACGCACCGCTCCGGCAGCGCGGCCAGCAGCGGCTCGGTCAGCTCCGGGAAGTAGCGACCGAGGGGGCGCAGCTTGCGGCTGATCAGCGCGATCGAGTCGCCGTCGCGGAACACGACACAGCGGAAGCCGTCCCACTTCGGCTCGAACAGCCATCCATCGCCATCGGGGATCGTGCGCGCCAGCTTCGCCAGGATCGGCGGGATCGGTGGTTGCAAAGGCAGGTTGAAGGTGACCGCATCGTCGGTCGGATCGTCGGCGGTGGACATCGCCACCAGTGTTGCCGAACAGGGGTCGTCGATCTGCTCGGAACGGTGGTCACGATGTAGCGTCGACCGGGTGACCGCATCGATGCAGGACAAGCTCGACGATCTCGCGAAGCGTCGCGAGCAAGCCCACAACGCAGGCTCCCAGCGGGCCGTCGAGCGGCAGCACGCCAAGGGCAAACTGCTCGCCCGCGAGCGCATCGAGTACTTCCTCGACGACGGCTCCTTCCACGAGCTCGACCTGCTCGCCCGCCACCGGGCCCAGGCGGCCGGCCTCGAGGACCACCCCTACACCGACGGCGTGATCACCGGGTGGGGCACCGTCGAGGGTCGCAAGGTGTTTCTGTTCTCGCAGGACTTCACCGTCTTC
>CAYGLH010000205.1:5369-6700 GCA_964350535.1 uncultured Ilumatobacteraceae bacterium | reverse complement strand
CGCGCCTCGGGGCTATTCGCCGGCGATGGCGTCGAGCACGTTGAGCTTGCCGGCACGGCGAGCGGGCAGCACACCCGCCAGGAAGCCGGCGACGATGCCGACGACAGCGATGGCCACCAGACTCGCCCACGGCACGGTGAACGCCGGGAACACGTCCTCGGTCAGCTTGCTCACCAGCCAGCCGAAGAACACGCCGAGGATCATCCCGACGAAGGTCCCGATCAAGGCGATGATCGTCGACTCGTACCGGATGGTGCGCCGGAGCTGGCGCGCGGTCATGCCGACGGCGCGCAGCACACCGAGCTCCCGGGTCCGCTCGTGGATCGACAGCGCCATCGTGTTGACGATGCCGATCAGGGCGACGACGACCGACATCGCCAGGAGTCCGTAGAGCAGGATCAACAACTGGTTGATCGAGCCGGCCTGATCGTCGATGTAGTCCTTCGTGGTCTCCACCCTGGCGGTCGGGTCGGTGGCGAGCACCGACTCGACATCGGCGACGGTGTCCTCGCCGGCGTCGTCGGCGGTGGCGATGAAGATCGTGCTGTCGAGCCGGTTCAGCGTGTGCTCGTCGAGCACGACGGTGTCGACCACCCAGCTGGCGAGCGCACCGGCGGGGTCGAAGATGCCGGCGACGGTCAGGTCGACGGTCGACTGCTGGAGCTGCACGCGCACCGTGTCGCCGACGACGAGGTTGCGGTCGTCGGCGGTGTCCTCGGCGACGGCGATCTGGTCGGCGCCGAGATCGGTAAGGGTGCCCTCGAGTGCATCGAACCGGAACACGTCCTCGATCTGTGATGTGGCGACGCCTTGCAACTGCACGAAGTCACCGTCGATCTGGCCGGTGGTGTTGCGGCTGGGCACGGACGCCTCGACGCCCGGCACCTCGGCGACCTGGGCGGCGATCGCCGGGTCGAGTCCGCCGCCGATCGCCGCGATCTCCGGGCTGATCTCGACGACGTAGTCGCCGATCATCTGATCCTCGAGCTCGCCGCGGATCGACTCGCGCAACGTCGCTGCGAACACGGTCGCCGTGACGACGAGCGCCACGCCGATCATCAAGGTGAGCGAGGTGGTGGCGCTGCGCTTCGGGTTGCGCGCCGAGTTCTCCCTGGCCAGCTCGCCGATGATCGAGCCGCCGCGGGTCAACGGGAACGAGATGACCTTGCTCATCGGGCGGACGATGACCGGACCCGAGACCACCACACCGACGACCAGCACCACGATGCCGAGCCCGAAGAGACCGCCGGAGCCCGAGCCGATCGCCGTCACGATCGTCAGCGCGGCGCCGATCGCCATCATCGCCACGCCGATCATGCCGCGGGTCCTCG
>CAYGLH010000205.1:0-5269 GCA_964350535.1 uncultured Ilumatobacteraceae bacterium | reverse complement strand
GAGGCGATCGCCCCGACGATCACCGACTCCAGCAGGACGCTGCGCGACACCTGGCGCACCGACGCACCGATCGCCCGCAGCAGCGCCATCTCCTGCTGTCGTTGCGCGACCGTGATCGAGAACGTGTTGTAGATGACGAAGGCGCCGACGAACAGGGCGATGCCGGCGAACACCTTCAGCGCGGTGTCGATGATGCTGATGAACGTGCCGACGAGGTCCTCGATCTCGATCGCGAAGTCGGCGCCGGTGATCGCCTCGAGTTGGGTGTCGACGCCCTGGGTCGGCGAGGTGACGTCGCCCGCGTCGATCGCGGCGTCGAGGTTGGCGGCGAGCTGGTCGTCGCTCACCCCCTCCGCCGCGTCGACCACGATCTGGTCGACGTCGGAGGTCCCGAACACGGTGCGCGCGCCGTCGAAGCTGAACGCCAGCACCTGCCCGCCGAAATCGTTGTCGGACACGCTCTCGATCTGGCCGACCACCGTGTACAGCTGGTCCTCTGGCATCGGCAGCACCCGCACCTGATCGCCCACCGCGTAGCCGGCGTCGTCGAGCGCGGCGCCGTCGACGACGACCTCGAACGGCGATTCGGGTGCCCGGCTGTCGTCGCCGACGAGCTGGTACGGGTTGAGATCACTGTCACCCAGCCACGCGAACCCCTGCGGCGGCGATGCCCCGCCGCCACCGAGGGTCTTGCCGTCGGCGCCGACGATCTGGGCGTAGCCGGTCAGGAACGGTGCGGCGTCGGCCACCCCGTCGACCTGGAGGATCGAGTCGGTCAGATCGAACGGGATCTGTGATCGGATGTCGCCGAACGGCGTCTCGATCGCGTCACTCGACCGGACGACCGCGTCGACGTCCTCGAACGCCTCGGCGATCGAGTCGCTGATCGTGTCGCGGAACGAGCTGGTGACCACGGACGTGCCGGTGAAGAACGTGACGCCGAGGATGATCGCCAGCGCGGTGGCGATGTAGCGGAAGGGGTTCTGGCGGAGCCCGCGCAGTGCGATCTGGAACATGGAGCGACGCCCGGTCGGTCAGCGCAGCGTCCGCATGCGGTCGAGCACCCGGTCGCCGGTGGGCTCGTGCATCTCGTCGACGATCTGTCCGTCGACGAGGAACACGATGCGGTCGGCGAAGGCGGCCGCGTACGGGTCGTGGGTGACCATCACGATCGTCTGCGCCAGCTGGTCGACGGCGCGCCGCATGAAGGCGAGGATCTCCTCGCCGGTGGTGCTGTCGAGGTTGCCGGTCGGCTCGTCGGCGAAGACCATGCGCGGTTGGCTGGCGAGGGCCCGGGCGACGGCGACGCGTTGCTGCTGCCCGCCGGAGAGCTCGCTCGGCCGGTGATCGAGGCGGTGCGCCAGGCCGACGGTGTCGACGACCTCGTCGAACCAGGCCTTGTCCGGTGCGGTGCCCGCGAGACGCTTGGGCAGGCTGATGTTCTCGCCCGCCGTGAGGGTCGGCACGAGGTTGAACGCCTGGAAGATGAAGCCGAGCTTGTCGCGACGGAGCACCGTGCGCTCCTTCTCGGACATCGCCGTGACGTTCTCGCCGTCGATGTACACGGTGCCGGACGTCAGCGTGTCGAGCCCGGCCATGCAGTGCATCAGGGTCGACTTGCCGGACCCTGACGGGCCCATGATCGCGGTGAACTGACCGGCGGCGAAGCCGACGTCGACGCCGGCGAGCGCGTGGACCTGCGCGTCGCCCTTCCCGTAGGTCTTGGTCGCCCGCTCGCTGTGGGCCGCGAGCTCGACGCCCTGCGGCACCGAGCCGGGGCGCGGCGGTGCCAGGGGATCACTCATGCTGGCGAGAAGGACGTCAGGCGACGGGATCCGGGAGCTCGTCCTCGGAGCCGGAGAGCTTCACCGCGGCGACGACGGCTCCGACGAGGGCGAGGATCAGGAGGACGACCTTGAGATTCATGTGATCCGATCGTAGCGCGCGGAGCACGACCTGCGTCCGCCTCTCAGCCGCTCGCCGCGGGCACCGGCGCGTCGGGCCCGTGACCGTCGTCGAGACGCATCATCCGCGGCGTCGCCATCACCACGGCGCTCGCTGCGGCGACGCAGACCGCTGCCGCGATCCACGGTTCGACCGTGGAGGTGAAATCCAGCTCGAAGAACTCGCGCAGCACCGGCACCGCCGCGATCCCGACGTAGGAGGCGGCCATCGCGAGGGCGAGCCCGACCTTCCACGGGCGGATCGGCCGGCTGGCCACGACGAGCACGGCGAGGCCGATCGCCAGCAGCGTGATCGTGGCGACGGTGCGTGCCTCGTCGAGGTCGATCCCCGTGTGGTCGCGGGCGTACTCGTACGAGACGAAAGCGGCGACAGCGCACGCGATCGAGCAGGGGATCGAGAAGCGCAGGACCCGTTCGAGGAACCCGGGACGGATGAGGTGGGTCTCGGGGGCGAGCGCCAGGAAGAACCCGGGGATCCCGATGCTGAACGAACCGATCAGGGTGAGTTGGCGCGGCAGGAACGGGAACGGGACGCCCCAGATCCCGACGAGCGCGGTCAGCAGCACTGCGTAGCCCGCCTTGACGACGAAGAGGTTGGCGACCCGCTCGACGTTGTTGATCACCTTGCGGCCCTGCTCGACGACGAGGGGCAGCGTGGCGAAGCGGTTGTCGAGGAGCACGAGGTCGGCGACCGAGCGGCTGGCCGGGCTGCCCGATCCCATCGCGATCCCGAGGTCGGCTTCGCGCAGCGCGAGGACGTCGTTGACGCCGTCGCCCGTCATCCCGACCACATGCCCACGCGACTGCAACGCTTCGACCATCCCCTGCTTCTGCTCGGGAGCGACGCGGCCGAACACGGTGTCGGCGTCGAGCGCCTCGGCGAGCTCGGGGGTCTCGGTAGGCAGGTGGCGGGCATCGGTGCCGGCGCCGCGTTGGTGCAGCCCGACGCTGTCGGCGACGGCGGCGACCGTCCCGACGTTGTCGCCCGAGATCACCTTGATCTCGACGTCCTGATCATGGAAGTAGCGGAGGATCTCTGCGGCGTCCGGGCGCGGCGTGTCGCGCAGCACGATCACCGCCCGTGGGGCGAGGTCGGCGGGCAACCGCTGGTCGACGATCCGCTCGGGCGAGGAGCAGAACAGCAGCACGCGACTGCCCTCCCCGGTGAGCGCGTCGACCCGATCGGCGACCTCGCTCCCCCCGTCGATGAGCATGTCGGGCGCGCCGAGCACATAGGTGCCGTGCTCGGCGAACGTCACCGACGACCATTTCCGGGCACTCGAGAACGGCTCGGTCGCCAGGACCTCCCACCCGGGAGACGCGTCGAGCGTGGTGGCGATCGCCCGCGCGGTGGCGTTGGGCGCCTCGTCGGCGCCGACGGTCGCCGCGAGCGCGGTGCGGATGGCGGCGTCCTCGTCCGGATCGAGCGATTCGACGTGGTCCAACGACAGCTCGCCGGTGGTGATCGTGCCCGTCTTGTCGAGGCAGAGGGTGTCGACGCGGGCCAGCACCTCGACCGTGGCCAGCTGCTTGACGAGGGCCCGCTGTCGGGCCAGGGCGATCACGCCGGCGACGAACGCGAGGCTGGTCAGCAGCACGAGTCCGTCGGGGACCATCGCCACCGCTGCGGCGACGGTGCCCTGCAGCGCGTCGCGCCAGTTCTCGTTGCCCAACAGGCGCAAGAAGAGCAGTCCTGCGGCGACGGGGATGATCGGCACGAGCCACCGCAGGATCGTGTCGATCGCCCGCCGCAGCTCGGAGTCGATGAGCTTGAGCTGGCGGGCCTCGTCGGCCAGCCGTGCCGCGTAGCTGTCGTCACCGATGCCCGTGGCGACGCACCGGCCGAACCCGGCGGCGACGAAGCTGCCGGACATCGCCTCGTCGCCCGGCTGCTTGGCGACGGGGTCGGACTCGCCCGTGAGCAGCGATTCGTCGATCTCCAAGCCGTCCGACGTCACGATCTCGGCGTCGACCACCAGCTGGTCGCCGGCGCGCAGCACGATCAGGTCGTCGGCCACCACCTCCTCGGCTGCGATCTCCGACTCCTGACCGTCGCGCACGACACTGGCCCGCGGGGCGTTGAGCAGGGTGAGCTTGGCGAGCTCGCGCCGGGCGGTGAGCTCCTGCAGGATGCCGATCACGCTGTTGCACACGACGACGCCGACGAACAGGCCGTCCTGCGGGTGTCCGGAGATCAGGATCAGCGCGAACAGCGTGATGATGATCGCGTTCACCGGCGTCAGCACGTTGGCCCGGATGATCTGACCGGTCGTCCGGTCGTGGCGTCCTGAGGTCCGATTCGATCGACCCGCGCGGATGCGCTCGGTCACCTCGGCGGCCGTCAGCCCGTCCAGGACCGCGCGGGAGGTCGACGGGGCGGGGGGCATCG
Source organism: uncultured Ilumatobacteraceae bacterium (assembly GCA_964350535.1). Taxonomy (GTDB): domain Bacteria; phylum Actinomycetota; class Acidimicrobiia; order Acidimicrobiales; family Ilumatobacteraceae; genus CAYGLH01. Next base: position 916 of record CAYGLH010000205.1, on the reverse strand, counting down.
CGCCATCATCGCACGGCCGACCCGTCCGGCCAGTGAGCGACCCAACTCGTCCGGAGGGTGCGGCACGGCGGTGCGATGCGTCGTCGTCGGCGAGGTCGCTCATCGCCCGGGCGGGGTGGAGGGTCGGGCTAGCGTCGACGGATCGTGACGGACGCCTCGAACAGCTCGGACGGCCCGGGCGCGCTGCCGCCGCCTGCGCCGGACGACCCCGATGTCACCGGCGACGCGATGTCGCTGCGCGAGGCCTTCCGCGGGATCCCGCCGGGTCGCGCCGGGCTCGCCGCGCTCGAGCTGATCGGCATCATCACGGTGATCGCCCTCGTCGCCCTCAACCCGACCCAGTCCGGCGAGCTGCTGGCCCGCGTGTCGGGGGCGGTGCTCGCCCCGCTGCTCGCAGTGCGGACGTTCATGGCGGCCCGTCCGCCGCGCAACCCGCTCCTCGCGCTCGCCTATGCGATCGGCGCTGCAGTGATGCTTGGATTCGCCATCGAGCCGCTGCGGCTGGAGGTGTCACTGGCGCGCATCGGCGGCGTCGCGCTCCTCATCGGTGCGATCGGCCTCGCCAGGCGGGCGACTGCCGACGCGGCGAGACCGCGTCGCATCGTCGCCGACGGCCATGCCACGATCGCCGCGCTGCTCGGCGTGGTCCTGCTGGTCGTTCCTTCGATCGCGGTCGACATCGCGGTCTGGGTCATCGCCTTCCTGGGCGCCGCCGAGTTGGTGGTGCGGGCGTCGGCGAACCTCGGTCTCACCCGCGTCGCCGACGGGCCGGGGTCCGCCTTCGGACGATGGCTCGACGCCCACGGCCGCTCCGAGGCCGAACGCGGCGAGCTCTACGACGAGCTGTACTACGAGGGCGAACAGGCACCGACCAAGTTCATGCGGTTCTGCCTGTTGATGGCGTTCGCCTCGACGA
>CAYGLH010000204.1:0-6724 GCA_964350535.1 uncultured Ilumatobacteraceae bacterium | reverse complement strand
GTCACCTGTTCGACCGTCTGGTCGAGTGTGCCGGAGGCGTCGATCCCGATCACACGCCGGTCGTCGCGCTCCTCGAGCGCGAACCCGGCGATCATCCCGGCGTGGGTCGACCCGGTGACGGTGCACACCAAGATGGTGTCGAAGAACGTGTCCAGCTCGGCCTCCTGGGCGGCGACCTCGCGCGCCCAGTTGGCGAAGCCGAGGCCGCCGAGCGGATGATCGGAGGCGCCGGCTGGGATCGGGTAGGGCGTGCCGCCCGCTTCCTCGACCGAGTCGAGCGCCCGCCGCCACGAGTCGCGCACCCCGATGTCGAAGCCTGCGGGGTCGACCCGTGGATCTCCGCCCATGATCCGCGTCAGCTGGATGTTGCCGACGCGGTCGTAGCACATGTCGTTGTAGTCGACCCACCCCTCCTGCACCGTGACGGCCTTCAGCCCGAGCTTGCACGCCACGCCCGTCACCTGCCTGGTGTGGTTGGACTGGATGCCACCGATCGACACGAGGGTGTCACATCCCGTGTCGATCGCCTCGGCCGCGAGGTACTCGAGCTTGCGCACTTTGTTGCCCCCGAAGGCGATGCCGGAGTTGCAGTCCTCCCGCTTGGCCCAGATCTCGACCCGTCCCCCGAGCGCTTCGGACAGGCGCGGCAGGGGGTGGACCGGCGACGGGCCGAACAACAGTGGTTCGCGGCGGTGGTCGTCGAGGCTCATGGTGGGTCCCTTCGTGTGGGGTGTCGTGTGGCCGGGTCGGATGGGGGCGTCGGATGGGGGCGTGGTGTGAGGTGTCGTGTCGATCATGCGTCGGTGGTAGGTGCCGGTTCGTCCACCGGCGTCGGCAGCTCCGCGTCGCCGGGCGCCAGCTGGTCGAGCACCGCCAAGCCGAGCACGGCGAGCACGCACCCGTACAGCGCGCCGCCGACGCCGTACACGGCGTAGCCGAGCACCGCCACGACGAGCGGGATCGCCGGACCGACGTGGATCGAGCGCCGATCGACCGTGCGCCGCCACCAGACCGCTTCGAGGATCTGGAGGATGCCCGCCACGCAGGCGAGTGCCACGACCTGCACGGCGGGTGCGGTGCCGAGTGCCAACACCAGCGTCGGCAGCCACGCCACCGTCACGCCCAGGTAGGGCAGCATCGCCACGACGGCCGCGAACAGTGCGAGCAGCCCGACACCGGGGAGGTCGAGCAGCACGCCCGCGGCCCAGACCGCGATGCCGACCACGACGCCCTGGGCGATCGAGCACCACGCGTACACCTGGGTCTCACGGGCGGCTCCGAGCAGCGCCCGGCGAGTGCGATCCTGGTGGCGCTCCGGAAGCTGGTCGAGACCGCCCGACACGATGCGCGGGCCGAAGATCAGGAGGAACACCGTGAGGATCATCGAAACGAAATAGGCAGGTGCCGACAGTGCCGCAGTGCGCAGCTGCGAACCGGACCCCGACGTCTCCTCGAGCCGGTCGGTCAACTCGGTGACCTGCTCGGCGAGCGACACGTCCCGAGCGATCTGACCGATCCGGTCCGTGCGCTCCTCGATGTCGGCGGCGATCGCCGGGCCGCTCTCGCGCAGCGACTCGATCTCGGCACTCAGGCTGGACGTGTACAACCATGCCAGTCCGCCGGCGGCCGAGGCGATGGCCACGATCGTCACGGCGATCGCGACGCCGCGAGGCAACCGCCGATCGAGCGCAGCGACGATCGGAGCGAGCAGCAGGGCAACGATGCCGGCGGCGACGGCCCACCCGATGATCCGGTGTGCCGCGACGAACACGTTGCGGAAGACGATGACGGCGCAGATCCCCGCCGCGACCAACAGCACGATCCGCCAGAAGGGCGTCGAGCCGCCAAGCGCTCGGGGGTTCGACGACCCTGCGACGGGGGCGGCCATGGCGGTTTAGATTACGCGCGATGCACGAGCGCGCCGCCGACGGGGAGCACGGCAGCGGCCCGGTGTCAACGGCCGCTGACGGACCGCCCAGCCACCTGCGCGGCGAGATCGCAGCGACCGCCGCAGTGTGCGTCGGTGTGCTCCTGGCACTCACCGTCATCGCCATCTTCCGCGTCGCGTCCGTCCCGCTCACCGCATTGATGGTCGGCGTCGTCGCCGCGCTCGCCCTCGACCCTGTGTTGCGAGCCGTGCAGCGCAAGCTGGGGTGCAGCCGTGCCGTCGGCACGCTCGTGCTGGGCACGCTGCTGGCAGCCGCCCTGGCGGCGATCGTGCTGGTGCTCGGCCCGCAGGCGATCGACCAGGCAGAGCAGTTCGCCGAGGAGCTGCCGGCAACCGTGGAGGACCTCTACAGCTGGCCGATCGTGGGGCCGCGCCTCGAGGATGCCGACGCGGTCGGCCGGGTGGAGCGGTTCGTCGGCGAGCTCCCCGAGAAGGTCGATGCCGACGCGATCGCCGACGTCGGGTCGCGGCTGTTCGGTGGCCTGGCCTCGGCGCTGCTGGTGCTCCTGAGCACCGTGGCCGTCCTGCTCGACGGCGAGGCACTCGTCGCCCGCGTCCGCCGTTGGGTCCGGCCTTCGCATCGCGATCGAGCCGATGCGGTCGGCCGGGTCGTCTACCGCTCGATCGCCCGCTATTTCGCCGGTTCGGTCGCCGTGGCCGTGCTCAACGGCCTCGTCATCCTCACCGTCGGCCTGCTGCTCGGGGTCCCGCTCGCGCCACTCGCCGGGGTGTGGGCGGCGATCACCAATCTGATCCCACAGGTCGGCGGGTTCCTCGGCGGGTCGTTCTTCGTGCTGCTCGCCGTCACCCAAGGGCCGGTCCACGGACTCATCGCCCTCGCCGTGTTCCTCGGCTACCAGCAGCTGGAGAACAACGTGATCCAACCGACCGTGGTGGGTCGCGCGGTCGACCTGTCGCCGCCCACGACGATGCTCGCCGCGCTGATCGGCGGCGCCGCGGCGGGCGTCCCCGGTGCGCTCGTTGCCACGCCCATCATCGGCGCCGTGAAGTCGGTGTGGTTGGACACCCGAGGAGCGGATCGGTCCGGCGACCGGGCCGACGAGGAGGACCAGGCCGACGACGAGGCGGACCGGGCCGACGAGCCGGTCGACGACGGCTGACCGGCCACCTGCCTCACCCACCGGGCGGCGCCGCGGCCAGCCCTGCGAGCTCGTCCGCCCACTCCCCCACGGGCCAGCGCGACTGCGTGAGCCACGTCGCTCCGGCGGCCTGGTACTCCTCAGCCGTGTAGCCGTCCCGCCAGGCGGCGACGACGTCACGGCCGGGCGGCATGAGCGCCGCCACCTCCCCGATGACGTCGGGCGTCGCCGGGTTCCCGTCGGCGCCGAGCGGGACGACGCCGTCGTAGCGGCCGGCGCGGGCGATCGGGCGCCGGAACGGCCATGTCGCGCCCACCCAGATCGGCGGACGCGGACGCTGCACGGGCACAGGAAGGAGCTGGGCGTCGATCGTGAAGTGCTTTCCACGGTGCTCGGTGCGCTCTCCCGACCACAGCGCGGTGACCACGTCGAGCGCTTCGTCGAGTCGGTCCGCACGCACTCGGTCGTCCGCCGGCTCGCCGAAGGCGGCGAACTCGTCGTCGGCCGGGAACCCGAGGCCCACGCCGGCGACGACGCGCCCACCGCTGAGGTGGTCGAGCGTGGCGACCTGCTTGGCGTACACGTGGGGCCGGCGACGTGCGAGAGGTGAGACCATCGGCCCGAGCCGCACAGCTGACGTCTCGCGGGCGATCGCCCCGAGGAGCACCCACGGGTCGTGGACGTCGAGGCGCATCTCGCGGAAGAAGTGGACGTGGTCCCACACGAACACGCCGTCCCAGCCGTTCCCGTCGGCGGCCACGGCCATGTCGACCAAGCGCTGCGGGTCGCCCATGTTCGGCAGGTTCAGGGCATGTTGCACGCCCCGAGCCTCGCGCGCCTCAGGAGACGAGGTCGACGAGGCGCCAGACCATGTACAGGACGACGGCCGCCACCAGCAGCTTGAAGTGCCACGGCGTCTTCTCGTCCGCCGTGGCCTCCGAGGGGTCCTCGATCACGCGGCCACAGGTGGGACACGAGCCGTCGTCGTTCATCGCGCTCGGCGCCATGTACTTGGCGCAGTCCTCACACCAGGGCATCGTCCCGCTCTCCCGTCGGGCTCACTGTCGCTTCCGCACCCGGATCTTGACCGCCGTCGAGCCGAGATCGAACGCCTCACGGATCTGGCGCTCGATGTATCGCAGGTAGGTGTGCGGCAACTCGCGGTTCACGAACAGCGTGAACGTCGGCGGATCGGTGGCGCCCTGGACGGCGTACAGGATGCGCGCTCCCCCGCCGGCCTGCTGGCGCTGCTGGGCGGCGGCGACCACGCGGTTGACGTCCTTGGTCGGCACACGGGTGTGGTACTGGGCGATCGATTCCTGCAGCAGCGGGCGCAGCTTGTGCACGTTCTTCCCGCTCAGTGCCGAGATCTTCAGCACGGGGGCGTCGCCCACGAACGCCAACTTGCGGCGCAGCTCGGCCTGCACGTCGAGGCGCGTCTCGGCGTCGATCAGCTCCCACTTGTTGAGCACGAGCAGGATCGGACAGCCGGCAGCGTCGACCCGTTCCGCCAACCGCTGGTCCTGGGCGGTGACGCCGACCGTGGCGTCGATGACGAGCAATGCCACGTCGGCGTCGTCGATCGAGCGTAGGGCGCGCACGAACGAGTAGTACTCGGCGGAATCGTCGATGCGGCCCTTGCGGCGCATGCCGGCGGTGTCGATGAACACGATCGGGCCGTCCTCGGTCTGCACCAGGGTGTCGATCGAGTCACGGGTGGTGCCGGCGAGATCGTGGACGACCGCCCGGTCCTCCCCGACCAGCCGGTTGAACAGCGTGCTCTTGCCCACGTTCGGCCGGCCGACGATCGCCACCCGCGGTGGCGGCACGTCGGAGTCGAGCAACTCCTCGAGCTCCTCGTCGAGCGCGTCGAGCTCGCCGTCGTCGTGGTCGTCGGCCACCGGCTCGGGGAGCCGTTCGAGCACGACGTCGAGGAGGTCGCCGGCGCGCCGACCGTGCAGCGCGCTGACCGGCACCGGTTCGCCGAGCCCGAGCGACATGAACTCCCACATGTCGTTCTCACGCTGGTCGTTGTCGGCCTTGTTGGCCACGATGAGCACGGCGGTGCCGCTCTGGCGCACCCAGTTGGCGATCGCCTGGTCGTCGTCGGTCAACCCGACCGAGGCATCGACCACGAACAGCACGACGTCGGCGTCGCGCACCGCCGCCTCCACCTGCCGGCTGACCTTCTCGTCGAGCGCGTCGCCGCCGGGCATCCATCCGCCGGTGTCGACCACGCGGAACCGGACGTCGAGCCACTCGGCCTCCATCTCCTTGCGGTCGCGGGTGATGCCGGGGCGGTCTTCGACGATCGCCTGCTGACTGCCGACGACCCGGTTGAAGAGCGTGCTCTTGCCCACGTTGGGTCGGCCGATGATGACGACCGTGGGGAGTCGCTGGTCGATGGTGGTCATGGCGTGTTCTCCAAGGCGCGACGCAGTGCGACGCCGTCGGTGGCGACCACCTCGACCGGGCGTGGGAGCTCGTCGACGGTCGTCCCGTCGAGGAAGCGTCCGTCGTCGGACAGGCACACGTCGGGCAGCAGGTACCGGTGGCCGGTGGGCGAGTCGGCGAGCACCCTGGTGAGATCGGCGCCGGTCATCAGACCGGTGACGCCGGTGTTGCCGCCGAAGAAGTGGTTCTCGACCGGCACGATCCGCACGTCGGAACGCCCCAGCCGTTCGATCAGGGGGCGCAACACCGGCTCGCCGAGCGTGCCGGTGAGCACGCCGATGGGTGCGTCGCGACGGACGCCGAGCCGAACGGCGCTCGTGGTCGCACCGCGTTCGTCGTGGGCCGCGGCGTCGGTGCCGGGGCCGCCGCATCCCGTCGGGTGCAACGCGGTGTAGGAGGCGGGGTTCGGCGGCGCGTCGACGGCGGCGAAGAAGCCGCGCTGCACGCCCGTCGTCGTGGTCGTGCGACCCTCGAACTCGGCTTCGAAGGTGCGCGCCATCCCGATGCCGTCCTCGTGCATCGGGAACCCGTCGTAGCGCTCGGCGGCGGGAAAGGGCCGACCGGCCATCAGGTAGTACTCGTCCGCGGCGTAGACCATCCGCTTGCCCAGCGTCGCCTGGAACACGTCCTGCCAGTCGGCGACCGTGTCCACCACGTCGCAGGCCTCGGCGAGGGTGTGCTCGCGCATCGCCGCCTCGTCGTTGAAGCGCGACACGCCCAACGGCACGACCGCCACCGAATCCAGGTCCGGGAACTGGTCGAGGATCCCGGCCATCGTGTCGTCGAGCACCGTCCCGTCGTTGACCCCCGGACACACGACGATCTGGCCGCGCACGGTGATCCCGTGGTCGAGCAGCGCCCGCAACCAGCGCAGGCTCATGCCACCGCGCGGGTTCTTCAGCATCTGGCTGCGCACGTCGGGGTCGGTGGCGTGGATGCTCACGTGCAACGGCGACAGCCGCTCGGTGACGACGCGCTCGAGATCGGCCTCGGTGAACCGTGTGAGGGTCGTGAAGTTGCCGTAGAGGAACGACAGCCGGTAGTCGTCGTCCTTCAGGTAGAGGCTGCGGCGCAGGCCCTTCGGCAGCTGGTAGATGAAGCAGAACTCGCAGTGGTTGTCGCAGGTGCGCACCCGGTCGAACACGGCGGACTGCACCTCGACCCCCAGCGGTTCGCCCTCACGCTTGTCGACGACGAGATCGACTTCGATCCCGTGGCGCAT
>CAYGLH010000203.1:0-6733 GCA_964350535.1 uncultured Ilumatobacteraceae bacterium | reverse complement strand
CTCGGGGTCGCTCGCCCTCGATCCGGACGTGGTGCTGCTGACCGCGCTCCCGCCGCTCGTGTTCGCGTCCGCGCTGACCACCTCCTACATCGGGATCCGCCAGAACCTCAGCGCCATCCTCTCCCTGTCGGTCGGACTCGTCGCGTTCACGGCGGCGACGGTCGGATGGGTCACGAGCGCGGTGCTCGCGCCCATCCCGTGGGCGGTGGCGCTGGCGCTCGGTGCGATCCTGGCACCGTCGGACGCGGTCGCCACGTCCGCGGTGGCCGGTCGGGCGGGGATGAACCGCCGGACGCGCACCGTGTTGGAGGGGGAGGCGCTGGTCAACGACGGGACAGCGCTCACGTTGTTCAACATCGCCGTGGCTGCCGCGGTGGCCGGCACCGTCTCGGGCTCCGAGTTGGCGATCGTCGCCGGTGCCTCGGTCGTCGGCGGTCTCGCGTTGGGGGTGGCCGGCGGGCTGCTCGCACGGTGGGTGATCGACGTGCTCGACGACTCGCTGCTCGAGCACGCGTTGGTCCTCGTCGTCCCGTTCGGGCTGTTCGCGGCCGCCGAGCTGGTCGAGGCCTCCGGGTTCCTGGCGGTCGCCGTCGCCGGGCTGCTGCTCAGCCGCGCCGCCGGACGAGCCGGGGCGACCACCCGCATCCAGCTGAACGCGGTCCACTCGAGGGTGCACGCGGCGACCTCGCACCTGATCGAGTCGATGCACGAACGCGGCGAGCTCAGCGGAACGGCGTGGCCCGCCCTGGCCGTGTTGCTGACGGTGATCGCGGCGCGGCTCGTCTGGGTGCTCCCCGCCATGTGGTTGCCCCAGTCGTTCCTCCGGCTCGGCGAGCGGCGCGACGACAGTCGGCGAGCGGTTGCCGTCGTCAGCTGGGCGGGGATGCGCGGGCCGATCTCGGTGTTCGCCGCCGTCGGTCTGCCCCGGCTGCTCGACGACGGTTCGGCCTTCCCGGAGCGCGACCGGCTGCAACTGATCACGTCGATCGTCGTCGTCGCCACACTGCTCCTCCAGGGATCGACACTCGCCGCGCTGATGCGTCGCGTCGGTGCGACCGTGTCGAGCTCGAGCGACGATGCGATCGAGGCCGAGGCGCGTCGTGCGGCGTCGCGGTCGGCGATGGAGCATCTCGAGATCCAGCTGCGCGATCGCCCGGACCTGCCCGAGTCGATCACCGCCCGCCTGCGCCAGCTGGCACAGAGCGGGCAGACCGACGCGGAGCATCCCCGACTCCACGCGCGGGAGCGGGAAGAGTTCCGCCGCGTGCGCATGGCGATGATCGATGCAGAGCGGCGCGTGATCTTCACGTACCGCGACGACGGTCGGCTGCCCGAGGAGATTGCCCGGCGGATGATCACCGCCCTCGACTACGACGAGGCGGCGCTCGATCGGTGACGCCGTCGGTGACGAGGTCGGATCGGCTGTCGGTGACGCCGTCGGATCGGCTGTCGGATCGGCGTGTCGTGCCTCGTCGGCGCAAGTTCGCGATGCTGGGGGAGTGAGCGCACCGGGAGAGACCGACCTCGAGGTGATGCTGGCGTCGCTCGGCGTCGCCCGCCGACCAGGCGAGTTCACCTACGTCTCGGTGCGCGTCCCGACGCCCGGCCTCCTCGCCGCAGCGCAGGCGATGGTGGTCGAGGAAGGCCTCAGTTCACTGGTCGTGCCGATCGCCGCCGCCGAGCGAGCCGGGCTGGCGGTGAGCGTCCGTCTGGCATGGCTCACCCTCACGGTCCAATCGAGCCTCGAGGCGGTCGGGCTCACCGCCGAGGTGGCCAAGCGCCTGTCGGCGGTCGACATCCCCTGCAACGTCCTCGCGGGCTACCTCCACGACCATGTCCTCGTCCCGCTCGACCGTGCCGACGAGGCGACGGCGGCGATCGTGGGGGTCAGTTCCAGCTGAGGTCGTCGGGAGCGGTGGCCAACCAGGCGAGGCGGCCGCCTTGGCGCCTGATGACCGTGCGCCACAGCTCGTCGGGATCGTCGCTGAAGACGTCACCTGGCTCGGAGTCGAGCACCAGCCATGCGCCGGCGTCGATCTCGCTCTCCAGCTGGCCGGGGCCCCATCCGGCGTAGCCGCGGAACACCCGCACGCCGGCCACCTCGCCGGCGACGAGTGCCGGGTCGGCGGTGAGGTCCGCCGAGGCGATCGTTCCGACGATGGGGGAGAGGTGCTCGGCATCGTCCTCGAGGGGCGCGGTGGTCTCGGCGAGCGCGATCAACGCGTTCTCCTCGACCGGGCCGCCGTGGAAGATCGCCGATGGCGAGGACTGCAGGTCGACCCAGCGGTCGAGCGGCTCGTCGAGGGCATCGTCGCTCGGGCGGTTGATCACCACGCCGATGGCTCCCTCGCCGTGGTGTTCGAGCACGAAGATCACGGTGCGATCGAAGTTGGGGTCTTCGAGCGGCGGCGTCGCCACCAGCAGACGTCCCTTCGTCACGGCCGTGAACACCTCCGTAGTCTGCCCGACGGCGGACGGATGCGCACGGAGCGCGAACCGGCTTTGAATGTCCATACGACGGCATGTATGGTCATGCAGATGGAGGACCGGATCTCCGTCGGAATCGTTGGCGCATCGGGGTTCACGGGTGCCGAGCTGTTGCGCCTCGCCGCCCGCCACCCGAACTTCGACGTGCGGGTCGCCACCGGCGATTCCCTCGCCGGGCAGCGCGCCGCCGACGTCTATCCATCGTTGGAGAACGCCTATCCGGACCTGACCTACGCGGCGGTCGATCCTGACGAGATCGCCGGACTCGACCTCGTCGTCCTCGGCCTCCCACACGCCGCCTCGATGGAGATCGCGCCGACGCTGGTGGGCAAGGTCGGCTGCGTCGTCGATCTGTCGGCGGCGTTCCGGATCAAGGACGCGACGGCCTATCCGACCTTCTACGGCTTCGAGCACACCGAGCCGGCGCTGCTCGAGGAGGCGGTCTTCGGGCTCCCGGAGCTCCACCGCGACGAGCTCGTCGGGGCGCGCCTCGTGGCCACGCCCGGGTGCCACGTCACCACCGCCACGCTGGCGCTACGGCCGCTCGTCGCGGCCGGTCTGGTCTCCTCCGAACGGATCGTCGTGGACACGATGACCGGGATCACCGGCGCCGGACGCGCACCGACCGACATCAACATCTTCTCCAGCGTCGACAGCAACGTCGTGGCCTACGGGCTGCACGGGCATCGACACACCCCCGAGATGGAGCAGGAGATCGGGGCGACCGTCCTGTTCACGCCGCATCTCGTCCCGATGAGCCGTGGGCTGCTGGCGACGTGCTACGCGACACCGAGCGGCGACGGGGTCAGCAGCGAGTCCCTGCGCGCGGCGCAGCGCGAGTTCTTCGCCGACGCCCCGTTCGTGAGCGTGCTCGACCGCCCACCGGCGACCAAGTCGGTGCTCGGTTCGAACGCCGTCCACGTGTCGGCGAGCTACGACGAACGGACCGGCACCATCATCGCCATGGCGGCCCTCGACAACCTCACGAAGGGGGCCGCCGGCGGCGCCGTGCACGCCGCCAACATCGCCCTGGGTCTCGACGAGACCGCGGGGCTGGACATGGTGGGCCTCGCACCGTGACGACGACACCGACGGGTGACCCGGCCGCCGTGAAGGCATCGACGCTGGTCGAGGCCCTGCCGTACATCCGGCGCTTCGCCGGCAAGACCGTCGTCGTCAAGTACGGCGGCAACGCGCTGGCGGGCACCTCCGACCACGATGCGCTGGCCCTGTTCGCCGAGGACATCGTGTTGATGCGACTCGTCGGGATGCGACCGGTGGTCGTGCACGGTGGTGGTCCACAGATCTCCGAGATGATGGCCCGGCTCGGCAAGCAGACCGAGTTCGTCGACGGGTTGCGCGTCACCGACGCGGAGACGGTCGGCATCGCCCGGATGGTGTTGAAGGGGCAGGTCAACCCACAGCTCGTGGCGGCGATCAACGTGCACGGGAACTACGCCGTCGGCGTCAGCGGCGTCGACGCCGGGCTGATCAGGGCGCGAGCGCGCGACCCCAAGCTCGGCTTCGTCGGGGATGTCACCTCGATCGACCCGGGCGTGCTCGAAGGGCTGCTCGACGACGAGTTCATCCCGGTCATCGCCACGATCGGGTCCGACGAGACCGGCCAAGCGTTCAACATCAACGCCGACACGGTCGCCGGGGCCATCGCCGAAGCGCTCGGGGCCGAGAAGCTCGTGTACCTCACCGACATCGAGGGGTTGCGTCGGCGGGTCGACGACCCGACGAGTCTGATCCGCCAGACGAGCGCGGACGAGCTCGACGCCCTCGTCGCCGATGGGACCGTCGCCGGCGGGATGATCCCGAAGGTCACCAGTTGCACCCGTGCGGTGCGGCACGGCGTCCAACGCGCCCACATCCTCGACGGCCGCATCGCGCACGTGTTGCTCCTCGAGATCTTCACCGACGAAGGCATCGGCACGATGGTGATGCTCGACCGTCCACAGCAGGGAGACGATCACCGATGAACGCACACGCCTTCGCCCATGCCCCGGCCGACCATTGTCCGTTCATGCCGGTGTTCGGGCCGCCGGCGATCATGTTCGAGCGCGGCCAGGGGACCGAGCTCTGGGACTCCGACGGCAAGCGCTACCTCGACTTCCTCGCCGGCATCGCGGTCACCTCGCTCGGCCATGCCAACCCGGTGGTGGCCGAGGCGATCTCGGAGCAGGCGTCGCAGTTGTTGCACGTGTCGAACTTCTTCGCCAACCCGGTCGCCACCGAGGCGGCGGTGAAGATCAACGACCTGCTGGAGACCGCCACCGGTGCAGCGGGGCAGGTGTTCTTCACGAACTCGGGTGCCGAGTCCATCGAGTGTGCGATCAAGCTCGCCCGCAAGCACGGCGGACGGGGCAAGCACACGGTCGTCAGCGCCTTCGGGAGCTTCCACGGACGAACGCTGGCGGCGCTCGCCGCCACCGGGCAGCCGACGAAGCACGAGCCGTTCCAGCCGATGCCCGAGGGGTTCCGCCACGTCGCGTGGGGCGACCTGGAGGCTGCGCGCGCCACCGTCGACGCCAGCGTCGCAGCGATCCTCATCGAACCGATCCAGGGCGAGGGCGGGGTGCACCCCGCCGAACCCGAGTACCTGCGCGGCCTGCGCGAGCTCTGCGACGAGGTCGGTGCACTGCTCATCCTCGACGAGATCCAAACGGGCTTCGGCCGGACCGGACGGTGGTTCGGGTTCGAGCACGCCGGCGTGGTCCCCGACGTCGTCACGCTCGCCAAGGCGATGGGCAACGGGATGCCCGTCGGCGCGTGCTGGGCGCGACGCGAGGTGGCAGCGGCGTTCGAGCCCGGCGACCACGGCAGCACCTACTCGGGCACGGCGATCGCCACCGCCGCGGTCAACGCCACGATCGACGAGATGCAGCGCCTCGATGCACCGGCGCTGGCCGTCGAGCGGGGCGCACGGCTCCGCGCTGCGCTGGCGGACACGCCGGGCGTCGCCGGCATCCGCGGGAAGGGCCTGATGCTCGGCGTCGAACTCGTCGAGGGGATCGATGCACGGGCCGTGTACACCGACCTGCTCGAGCATGGCCTCGTCGTCAACGCCGTCAACCCTTCGACGATCCGGCTCGTCCCGCCACTCACGGTGAGCGACGAGGAGATCGATGAGGCGGCCTCGATGATCGGGGCGGCGCTGATCGGCGCGCTCCGGGACGAGGGTTCGGTGGCGGGCGACACGCGTGGGAGCGACCGGCGATGACCACGAAGGTGCAGCGTCAGACCGCGATCGGCCGGCTGATCGGCGACCACGAGGTGACCAGCCAACCGCAGCTGATCGAGTTGCTCGCCGGCGAGGGGATCGACGCCACACAAGCGACCGTGTCGCGCGACCTGGACGAGATCGGTGCGGTCAAGGTGCGGTTGCCCACCGGCAACAGCGTCTACGCCGTCCCCGAGTTCGCGCCCGACCGCATCGCCCCCGTCGACCACCTCCGTCGCGTGATGGGCGAGTGGGTGGCAGAGGTCGCCTGCTCGGGCAACATCGTCGTGCTGCGCACCCCGCCGGGCTGCGCCCACGTCGTGGCGTCGGCGCTCGACCGCAGCCGGCTCGATGGACTGATCGGCACGGTGGCCGGTGACGACACGCTGATGTGTGTCGCCGCGGTCGCCGACGGATCCGCGCTCGCCGCCGACCTCGCGGATCTGGCCGGGCTGGCGTGACGGGAGCGGCGTGATGGAAGAGGAGCAGATGGCAGACCACGAGAGCACCACGTTGTGGCACGGGCGCTTCGCCGGCGATCCGGCGGCGGCATTGATGGACTACACGGTCAGCTTGCCGTTCGACCAACGGATGTGGCGCGACGACATCGTCGGCTCGCGCGCCCACGTGCGCGGGTTGGCGCGCAGCGGGTTGTTGAGCGACATCGAGCGCGACCAGATCCTCGACGCGCTCGACCGGGTGTCGGCCGAGCTCGACGGCCGGACGTTCGTCTTCGTCGAGAGCGACGAGGACATCCACACCGCGATCGAGCGGCGGGTGACCGAGCTCGCCGGTCCGGCCGGGGGGAAGCTGCACACGGCCCGCTCGCGCAACGACCAGGTCGCCACCGACCTGCGCCTGTGGTGCAAGCGCGAGCTGCTCGAGGTGGCCCGGGCGCTCCACGGCTTCCAGGAGGTGCTGCTCGAACGTGCCCTCGGTGCCGGCGACACGTACCTGCCCGGATACACGCATCTCCAGCGCGCCCAGCCGGTGCTGCTGGCGCACCACCTGCTCGCCCAC
>CAYGLH010000202.1:0-6739 GCA_964350535.1 uncultured Ilumatobacteraceae bacterium | reverse complement strand
CGCAGGCACTCGCGACGATGGCGAGTGACGCGAGCAGCGGCACGGCGGTTCGTAGGGCATTGCGGTTCCGCATGGGACTCCTTGGGGGTTCACGGGTGTTCACGGGTGTTCACGACTGCCCACCGACCGTCGATCGTCCTCCCGGTGAACTGGCAGGCAATTAGGAGTGCCGCGTTTCCGTACCGAGTCGTGGAGGTGAAGTCCGTCTCGCACACGTACCCGCAGTGAGTCCGCAGTGTTTCGGCGACGTCGGGACACTCCGATCCGGGACGCCACGTCGCTGGTGTGCGAGCGGTGCGCGAAGCTTGTCGAGATGTCGGGGGGAACACCCGGGCGCAACGTCCAGCTGGGAGGGGGACGGGCGCTCCGGCGCGCCCTCGGGATGCTCGGCGGTCGACGCAAGCTCATCGCGGTCGTGCTCGTGCTCACGGTCGTCAGCGCCGGCGCCCAGTTGCTCGTGCCGACGCTGTTCGGCCGGGCGATCGCGGCGGTGCAGGCCGAGGACGAGGGCCGCGTCGTGCAGTTCGGTCTCGCCATCCTCGCCGCCGGCGCGCTGGTGGCGGTGGTGGCCGGGCTGCTCAAGCTGATGTCGGGCCGGCTGGCGATCGACGTCGAGGTCGGACTGCGCAACCAGCTCTACCGCCACTACCTCGACCTGGGCGGCGACTTCCACTCCCGCGAGTCGGTCGGCGAGTTGGTGTCCCGGCTGATGGTGTCGAGCGGCCCGATCCGGCAGTTCCTCGCGTTCGCCCTGCCGAAGATCGTCAACGACCTGCTCACGGTCGTCATCGCCGGCGTGCTCGTGTGGACGACCTCGCCGGAGCTCGCACTGGCGGTGTTCTGGCCGATCCCGATCGCGATCTGCCTCGTCGCCCGGGAGGGCGTGCGGCTCACCCCGCTGGTTCGCCGCCGCCAGGAGATCGAGGCCGAGGCGACCGGTGTCGCCGAGGACGCGCTGCGCGGGATCGAGGAGCTCGCAGATCTCGGAGCGGCCGCGCAGGAGGAGGCCGCGTTCGACGCCGCGGTCGGGGAGTGGCTCGACATCGCCGACCAGTCGGGGCGCATCTCCGCGCGGTACGACGCGGCGCTCGAGAGCGTGCCGTTCTTGGCGTGGCCCTGCCTGTTCCTGCTCGGTGGCTGGCAGGTGATCGACGGGTCGATCGAGCTGCACCAGTTCGTGACGATGACCGGCTACGTGGCGCTCATCCTCGCGCCGATCACGGCGCTGACGGGTCAGTTGTGGACGACCCAGAAGGCCGCAGCCTCGGCGCAGCGCGTGTTCGAGGTGCTCGATCAGCCGGGCGCGGTGGTCGAGGGCGCGACGCCCCTGACCGGCGTGCGCGGCGACATCGACATCCGGCGGGTGACGACGAGCTTCGACGGGCGGTCCAAGGCACTGGACGCCATCGAGTTGGCGATCGACTCCCACCGCAACGTCGTCGTGGTCGGGCCGACCGGTTCGGGCAAGTCGGTGCTGCTCGACCTGGTGGCCCGGACGCACGACCCGCAGGCCGGCGCGATCCAGATCGACGGCCGGCCGATCGACGCCGTCGACCTGCGATCGTTGCGCCGCCACGTCCGTCGCGTCGACAGCTCGCCGCACCTCTTTCCGATGACGGTGCGCGAGAACCTCACGTACGGCGCGCCCGACACCACCGACGAACGGCTCGTCGAGGTGACGCGCGAGCTCGGTCTGCACGGCGAGGTGATGGCGCTCGCCGACGGCTACGACACGCGCGTCGGAGACGCCGCGGGTCTGGCCCTCCCGACCGAGCTGGCGCAGTGGATCTCGATCGCCCGGGCGTTCGTGCCGGCGCCCGACATCGCCCTCCTCGACGACATCACCGCCAGCCTGCCGCCGAGCATCGAACGCGCTGTCGTGGCCGGCCTGCGCGAGCTCACGGCGACGACCACGGTGGTGGCGGTCGCCAACCGTCCGGCGTTGCTCTCACTGGCCGACGTCGTGGTCGTGCTCGACGCTGGGCGCCTGTCGGCGGTCGGACCGTTCGATGAGCTCCGTGAGACGTCGCCGGTGCTCGCCGAACTGCTCCGGAGCTGGCAACTGGCGGGCGGCGACGGGTCGGACGGGGCGCCGGCCGGCGTGCACCGGAGCGAGCCGTGAGCGAACGGTCCGGCGGTGAGGCTCAGCGCTCGAGGGAGATCCGCGAGCTGTGGATCGAACTGGCCGGCGAGCACCGGGGCGTCGTCGTCGGTCTCGCCAGCACCGCCGCCCTGTCGCTCGTGATGTTGATCCCGCCGCTGCTGACGAAGGTGCTGATCGACGATGGTCTGACCCCGGGCAACCGTGATGTCGTGGCATGGGTGGCCATGGGCTCCGCCGTCGTGGTGGGCATCACCTTCGTCCTGCGCTACCTGTCGAGCTGCTACACGTACATCCCGGCCTACGGGATGGTGTCGTCGTTGCAGCAGGCGATGTTCGCCCGGTTCCTGGCGTTGCCCCTGTCGTACCACCAGGCGCATCCACTCGGACAGAGCATCTCGCGACTGACCAACGACACGATGTCGTCGCGGCAGTTGCTCACGAGCGGGCTGCCGGTGCTCACCGACAGCGTCGTGACGCTGGTCGGTGCGGTCATCTTCATGTTCGCCCTCGACTGGCGACTGGCGGGCGTCACGCTGCTCGTCGTGCTCCCGGCGCTCGGCTTGATGACGCTGGTGTACCAGCGGGTCGTCACGCCGTTGTTCCTGCGGATGCGCGAGGCGATCGGCAACGTGACGCATTGCGCGGTCGACTCGCTCGACGCCATCGACCTGATCCAGGCCTACAACCAGGAGGAGCGCCAGTCCGAGCAGTTCGTGTCGATCTCCGTCGCCAGCGGCGAGGCCGAGCTCCGGACCGTGCGGGCCAACGCTGTCTACTACCCGGGGACGACGTTCCTGTCGACGGCGGCGATGTCGGTCCTGGTGATCCTCGGTGGCGTGCAGGTGGTTCGTGGCAACCAGCAGGTCGGCACCGTCGTCGGCTTCTTCGGCTACCTGCAGATGTTCCTCGCCCCACTGCTGAGCCTGTCGGCGATGTTGCGCAACTACGAGGGGAGCATGGCGGCGGTCGACAAGTGCATCGAGGTGATCGACGAACCGATCGACGAGTACCCCGACGCGACCGAGTTGGAGCGGGGTGCAGGCGGCGTGGAGTTCGCCCACGTCGGGCTCGAGGTGGAGGGCCGACCTGCCGTGGAGGACCTCGACGTGTCGGTGCCTCCCGGGTCGATCGTCGTGTTCGTCGGCGACGCATCGTCGGGACGTGCCGAGATCGGCCGTCTCGCCGCGGGCTACACGGCCCCGACGTCCGGGTCCGTCGTCGTCGACGGCATCGATCTCGGCGCGGTCACCGCCGAGTCGCGGTCGGCGTCGATCGGCTACGTCAGCGCGACGAGCCACGTGTTCGCCGGAACGATCCGCGACAACCTGCGCCTCGCCGCACCGCACGCCGACGACGCAGCGCTCGAGTCGCACCTCGCACTCGTGTGCGGTCAGGCGATGGTCGACAAGCGGCTCCGCCTCGGGCTCGACACGCCGGTGGGTCGCAGCGGTCGAGCGTTGCCGGGCGGCACCCGGCAGGCGATCCTGATCGCCCGCGCCCTGCTGCGCGACCCCACGGTGCTCGTGCTGGACGGCGTGACCGACGCGTTGGACATGAGCGTGTTCGAGCACATGGCCGAGACCACCCGCGCCCGGCGCGCCCACCGCACGATCATCGTCGCCACGAACCAACCGATCGCCACCGAGTACGCCGACGAGGTGATCGTCATGCGCGACGGCCGCGTCATAGAGCGTGGCACCCCGGCCGATCTGCGCGCCCGCGGCGCCGTCTACGCGGGCCTGCGCGACGACTGGCGCCACGGCCTCGCCACCACCGGCGGGTCCGGTTGACGACCGGGGTCCGTGCCGCCGGCCGATCTGCCCGGCGCGGGACCTTCGTCCCTTGGCGACGGCGCGATCTGCCGATTGGATGACGTCGAGGGCTCACACGGGTGGGCCCGGAGAGCGAGGTTGTCATGTCCGACCATCCGGCCATCGTCGCCGAGGCCCTGCGGGTGCACGGCACGCTCCACCCCGACGAGTACGAGCGGCTGCTGGCGCACTGGTCGAAGCTCGATCAGCGGTTGCAGTCCTTCGAGCGCCGGTCGATCGTGCTCGATCTGCACATCCACGATCGCGACACGCCGAGCCAGCGGGTCACGCTCGAGGCCACCATCGGCGGGTTCGCACCCTTCGTGGCGCGCGACGCATCGCGCGACCTGGACACGTCGCTCAACCACGTGCGCAACGAGCTGATCCGCCAGCTCACCGACGCCAAGAATCGCACCGAACCCCGCAACAACCGCCACCTGCGCGAGTCGACCCGGCACTGACGGCTCCGCCCCGGCCGACCCGAGCTGGTTCTCCCACTCTCGGCGTGATTCCCGACAACCCCTGCAAAGAATCGCGCCGAGAAGTCCGCACCACACGCCCGGGCCGGACGCTCCCGGCCACCCTGCCGTACTCTCGCCCCAGGCCCGGGTGGCGAAACTGGCAGACGCGGGGGGCTTAAACCCCCCTTCTCCTTCCAGGAGAGTGAGGGTTCGAGTCCCTCCCCGGGCACTGCGGTACGAGCGCGCCGGCGCGATCGGGACGGCGCTCGACGTTGCGGCGGGCTCGGCCGGGGCCCATGTGCCTCGTCGTGGTCGGCGACGCTACGTTCGTCCGATGACCCCTCAGCGACCTCGGTGCCGTCTCGTCGTGGGGGCAGCGATCGCGTTGTCCGCTGTCGGCGCTGCGTGTGGGGGTGACTCCTCGAGCGATCGCGACGAGCTCATCGACGAGATCGCGGCCACGGTCGAGATGGAACGGGAGCGTACGGGCGCGCCCGGCATCGATGTGGCGATCGAGTTCGCCGACGGAGAGGTGTGGACCGAACAGTTCGGCGTGTCCGACCTCGACGCTGAGACCGCGCTGGCGCCGGGACTGACATGGCCGTTGCGGTCGGTGACCAAGTCGTTCACCGTCAACGCGCTCCTCCAGCTGGCCGACGACGAGGTCCTCGCGCTCACCGACACCGTCGACACCTACGTCGACGGCGTCGAGCGGGGTGATGAGATCACCCTGTTCCTGCTGGCCGACATGTCGAGCGGCCTTCCGGAGTATGCGAACGCCGCGTTCGTCGAGGACTTCGTCGCAGATGTGACCCGGGACTTCTCCGACGCCGAACTGCTGTCGTACATCGACGGCGAGCCGCTGCTGTTCGAACCGGGTGCCGAGCACGTCTACATCAACACCAACACGCTCCTACTCGGCATGGTGATCGAGGCGGCGACTGGTCAGTCGCTGGACACGTACCTCCAGGAGGAGATCCTCGACCCGCTCGGATTGGCGTCGACGGTCTACGCGCCGAACGCCGCCGACATCGCCGAGTCGGTTCCGACCGGATATCAGCCCGACGACGATGGGCCGAGCGCGGCGCCACTCACCTTCGGGGTGTTCGGCGGTGCCGGAGCGATGGCTGCGACCATCGACGACCTCTTGGCGTGGGGGCCAGCGCTCGCCCTCGGAGAGGGAGTCGAAGATGGCGGCGATGCGCAACGCGCAGACGCCCGTCCGCTCGACGAGGGTCCCGAGTACGACTCGTACGGACTCGGAATCGGGGAACTGGAAGGCTGGTGGGGGCACACCGGCGAAGGCCTCGGCTACACCGCGCTCGTGATGTACGACCCCGACTCCGACACGACGGTGGCGATCACGGCCAACATCTCGAACCTCGACGAGCACGTGCCGACCAGCCTCTTCCGAGCGTTGGTCCCGCTCCTCGACGAGCAGTAGCGCCCGGGAACTACAGTCGGCGCATGAGCGGGGAAGGGGCTCGCGCCGTTGTCGCCATCGCCGTCATCGCCTGAGGGGCTGGGCGAAGGCGCGCCCGTCGCATGTCGGTTCGGCGGGCGCTGAGCGTCGAGTCGGTCCATCCGGACGTCGAAGCCGGCGTTCGGATGATCGTGATCGCCGCGGTCCCGCTGGCGCTGGCGTTGATCGCGGATCGTCTCGACATCGGGCTGTTGGCCACGCTCGGTGCGTTCAACGTCGGGTTGGCGGACCCCGGTGGGTCACACCGCGCCCGGGCGTCGGCGACGCTCGACGCGTCGGTCGTGATGACGATCGCGATCGCGCTCTCGACACTCGTCGCGGGCACGCCGTGGCTGGCGGTGCTCGTCGTCGCGTGCTGGACGCTCGCGCTGGCGTTGGTCGGGAGCCTCGGCGGTGGACTGCCCTGGGTTGCCTTCGTCGGGTCGGTCGTCTTCATCGTCGGGCTCGGCCTCCCCGACGATCCGCAGGAGGTCGGGTTCCGGGTGGCGTCGTTCGCGATCGGGTGCGGATGGGCGGTGCTCGTCATCGTGTCGATGTGGCCGCTTCGCCCGGATCGAACGGCGCGGCGAGAACTGGCGGGTGCCGTGAGGTCGATGGCCGACTTCGTGCGTCACGCTCCCCACGGCGATCGAGAGCGATCGGCCGGTCGCGACGAGATCGCGGGAGCGCTGCGCTCGGCGCGCCGGGCCGTGCCGCACCGATCGGCGGTGTCGAGCGGTTCCGAGCTCGTGGCGCCGTTCGATGCCGCCGACGTCATCTGGAGGTCGCTCGGTGCGGTCGACAGCGCGTTGGGGACATCGAGCGGCGTGCCCGATGAGCTCGCCGCGGCGGTGGAGGCGCTCGCCTCGACGTGCGACAGCCTGGCGGACGCGATCGAGAC
>CAYGLH010000201.1:0-6742 GCA_964350535.1 uncultured Ilumatobacteraceae bacterium | reverse complement strand
CACCATCGCGCCAGCGGTCGACACGACCCGCCCCGACGCGTCACCCGAGCCGACGAGCGGTGTCGTGTGGGCGTTGCGCGACTCGTGGACGGAGGCGACCCGCCACCTGCGGATCATCCCGCGCAACATCGAGTTGCTGATCTTCGCCGTCATCCAGCCGATCATGTTCGTGCTGTTGTTCGTCTACGTCTTCGGCGGGGCGATCGAGGCACCGGGCTTCGACGACTACAACCAGTTCCTGATCCCCGGCGTGATGGCCCAGACCGTCGTGTTCGGCTCGTCGTTCACGTCGCTCGGCATCGCCGAGGACATGCAGAAGGGCTACATCGACCGGTTGCGGTCGTTGCCGATGTCCCGCTCGGCTGTGCTGATCGGGCGCACCGTTTCCGACTTCGTCCGCAACTGCATCACCTTCGCGGTGATGCTGCTCGTGTCGTTCGCCGTCGGCTTCCGCTTCGAGGGCAGCCTCGTCGCCGCCGTGGGAGCGACGCTGCTGCTGCTCGGGTTCAGCTACGCGCTCTCGTGGGTGCAGGCGTACATCGGCCTCAGCGTCAAGTCGACCGAGGCGGCGAACTCTGCGGGGTTCATCTGGATGTTCCCGATGACGTTCGTCTCGTCGGCGTTCGTGCCACCTTCCTCGATGCCCGGCTGGCTGCAGCCGATCGCCGAGAACAACCCGTTCACGATCGTCGTCGACGCCTCGCGCGCGCTCTACAACGGCCTCCCTGCGGGCAACGACGTGTGGCTGTCCCTCGCGTGGTCGGTCGGGATCACCGTGGTCTTCGCCGGACTCTCGATCCGCAAGTTCACCAACTCCACCGTCGCCTGATCCCCCTCGAGGGAATCAGATGAGGAGCTGGACGATCACGAGCTTGATGATCATCACCAGTGGGAAGACGAGGGCGTAGCCGGTGTCGATCCGTTCGTCACCGTCGGCGCGTTCGGCGGCGAAGGCGAGCACGGCCGGTTGGGTCTGGATGCCGGAGATCATGCCGGCCGCCTCGACCGGGTCACGGCGCAGCACGCGCACGAACGCCGTCGCCGCCAGTGCGGTGACGACCGTGGCGATCACGCCGGCGATCGCCAGCTTGGCGCCGACGCCGGTGCCGACGCTGTCCGCGAACGTCGCCCCCGAGCGGATGCCGACGCCGCCGAGGAACAGCGAGACGCCGAGCTGGCGGATCGTCAGGTTGGCGGCGTAGGGGAGCTGCCAGGTGAACGGGCCCGTGCGGTGCAGCGTGCCGAGCACCAGCCCGGCGATCAGCGGCCCGCCGCCGAGCCCGAGCAGCACCTCGCCGCCGCCCGGGAGCGGAAACGCGAGCTGCGCGACGAGCAGCCCGATCGCCATCCCGGCGGCGAAGCCGAGGGCGTCGACCTCGCTGATGCTGCGGTCCGAGTCGCCGAGCTCCTTGGCGATGTCGCCCAGGCGGTCGCTCGGCCCGACCACCCGGAGGCGGTCGCCGAGGCGGAGCGCGGCCTCGGGCGTCGCGACCATGTCGGAGTCGCCCCGGCGGACCCGGGTGACCGTGGCGCCGTAGCGCCCCTCGAGGTCGAGCTCACCGAGCGTGGTGCCGGCGAGCTTGGTGGCGGACACGACGATGCGCCGGAAGTCGATCGACCGTCGGTCGAGAGTGAGGTGCTCGTCCGTCGCCTCGCCGGCGAAGTCGGTGAAGTGGTCGACCGCTCCGGGCGTGCCGATCACCGTGCAGAGGTCGCCGGCGACGAGCCGGGTCTGCGTGGTCGCGACGCGCACCTCGCCGTCATGGAGCACGCGAGAGAAGGCCAGCGTCTCGTCGTGGAGGTGGCGCAGCTGCGCGATCGGTGGGAGGTCGTCTCGCGTGATCCGCACCGTGCGCGCCACGGTCACAGCGGCGTGGATCGCGGCGGGCTGCTCCATCGCGTCGCTCGCTTGTCGACTCGACCGTCCCGCCCGGCTCGCACGGGCGAGCGAGACGCCCGACGCGGCGATCATCGTCAGCACGCCCATCGGGTAGGCGAGCGAGTACCCGACGACCGGGTCGGTCACCTCACCAGCGAGCACCTCGGGTTCCAGCGCTTCGAGGGCTGCACCGAGCGCCGGCGTGTTGGTCTGCGAGCCGGCGAAGAGGCCGCTCAATGCTCCTGCGTCGAAATCGAAGGCGGCCCCGATCGCCGCGACCGCCCCACCGATCACCACGAACAGCACGACCACGCCCGCGACGATGCTCAACCCGTCGCGCCGGATCCCGTCGACGAACGCCGGCCCCGATGCCAGCCCGATCGTGTAGATGAACAGCACGAGGCCGAAGTTGGGGATGATCGCCGGGAGCTCGGCGAGGTCGGGTTCCCACGCCGAGGCCGCCAGCCCGACGAACAGCGCCGCGGCCGGCCCGAGGCCAACGTCGCGCACCCTGATGCGCCCGACCGCCGCGCCGATCGCCACGACCAGGAACAGGACGAGGAGGGGATTGTCGGCGAGCACGCCCACCCGCGGTGTCTAGCAGGTCGGGCGAAGACGGTGGTTCAGAGGTCGTTGAAGACGACGCCGAGGTCGGGCATGCGCAGCTTCGACCAGTGCGACAGTCGGCGCCATGCCTCCACCGGGCTGCATCCGCTCGACTGTGCCTCGCGGGCGATCGCCGCAGCCACCTTGGGAGCGGCGAAGCTTGTCCCGCTCCACTTCGCCCACCCCTTGTACTCGTGGCGCAGCGATCCGGGTGGATCGCCGAAGACGTCGACGTGCTTCATGAAGAACGTGCTCACGACGTCGACGCCGGGTGCACAGGCGTCGACCCATCCGCCATAGTTCGTGAACCAAGCCGGCCCCCGGGTGTCGGTCGCCCCGACGGCGACGACCCCGGGAAGTGCTGCCGGGTAGAACGGCCGAGCGGACGAGCCGTTGCCGGCACCCGCGACGACCAGCGTGGTCGTCGGGTCGAGCTCCGCCAGGTACGACGCCAGCGGAGGAGCTCCGTCATCGGTGGAGTAGGCACCGAAGCTCATGTTGACGATCGTGGGCCGGCCCGCCGAGCGGGCGATCGCGCGGCGGAGGCCCTCGCCCGCACTGAGATCGTCGCCATCGCCGAAACTGGACAGCACGCCGTCGATGTGGATCGTCGCACTCGGCGCCAGGCGCCGCACGATTCCTGCGATGAAGGTCCCGTGACCGGCCTGGAGATCGAGCAATCCGTCGTCGTCCGCCGACGGCTCGTCGTCGTCGTCTTCGGCGTGCGGATCATCGCAACGCCGCCACCCCCGGTGAACCTCCACGGCTCGTCTGAGCTTGGGGTGCTCCGGCCGGAGCGTGGACCCGCTCGGTCGCACCTTCAAACCCGTGTCCAGCACCACCACGCGCACGTCCGCAGTACTGGTTCTCGGCCGGCGGAACGGTGGCATGAACGGGATGTCTTCGGACTCGGCCGGCACGGCCGCGGTCCGGGGCGTGACCCCGGCGTATGCGGGGACTCCGGCATAGGCGGGCACGCCTGCATACGCCGGCACTCCGGCGTACGCGGGGATCCCGGCGTACGCAGGGACTCCGGCGTATGCGGGGACTCCGGCGTATGCGGGCACGCCGGCGTACGCCGGCACTCCCGAGAATCCGTTGCCCAGGTACACGTGATTCGGCACCGCCCTGACGGCCCGCCCCGTGAGGTCATCGAGGCGTGCGGCGAGATCGGCGACGCTCCACCGCTCGGCGTCGCCGCTCCCGCGTGCTCGGCAGCCGGGAATCCGCACCTTGATCAGTGGGTCGGGAAGTTCCTCGTCGGCCTCGATCTCGACGGCGCACTTGCCGATCTCCGCGCGGGCGCGTCTGTGGTCGTCGGGATCCGACGACGAGCAGATGATCTCGTCGGGTCGCACCAGGACCGGCCCGCTCGCAGTCGCGGCAACAGCGATCCGACGCTCGTGCATTCGCGCTGTCAACGGCCCGAGCTCGCCCTGGTAGTCGGTCAGTCTCATCGGTGCTCCCTCCCGCGAAGCTCGGCCGGTTGTCTACATTCGGCCTGGTGTCCGGCCCACCTCTGTTCGACGAGCACAGCGTGCTCGAGGTCGCGCAGTCGGACCCCACTGGTGTAGCAAATCGCGCCACCGACGCGCTACGCATTGAGACCGACGCGCGTCGTCGGGCCGTCTGTCTCTGGGCGCGAGGGGTTGCCCGTCGCGAGCTCGACGACCTGGCCGGATCCGAGGAGGATCTCAACGCCTCGATTCACCTCCTCGATTCGGAGGACGAGCTCCGTGAGCGCATCGTCGCGTCGCTGGCCCTCGTGGTGCTGTACCGCGGCGACGGTCCCGGAGCGATCGCGCTCCTGACCTTCGCCGACACGCTCCGGCCGGGAGCCCACCGCGGGAACATCCTGCTCCAGCGTGGGCTGATCCTGCACCGCGTAGGAGATCTCGCGGGTGCCCGTCGCGACTATGCGGCCGCCGCGGGGGACATCCCGGTCGACAACGCGTCGTCGGCGCGGGCGTTGATCAACCTCGGCGTCCTCGATGTGCAACAGGGAATGCCCGCACGAGCGGTCGATCACCTCGACGCGGCGCTCGGACAGGCCGAGCGAGGCGGGCACGCGCTGTTGGCGGCATTCGCCGAGCACAACCTCGCATATGCGCTGGCGGGGATGGGGGCGATCAGCGAGGCCCTCGGTCGCTACGACTCCGCGATCGCTCGGTATCGAGATCTGCACGCCGGGGAGGTGCGTGTCGCTGTCGCCGAAGCCGATCGGGCGCAGTGTCTGATGTCGGCGCACCTGCTCAGTGAGGCCGATGAAGCGAGCACTGCGGCCCTCGAGCTGCTCGTCGCGTCCGACCACCTCGTCGACGCTGCGGAGTCTGCTGTGCTCGCGGCGCGGGTGAGGGTCGAGCGAGGCGACCTCGCGCGAGCACACGAGGCGATCGACTTCGCGCGCCAGTCGCTCGAAGCCGGCGGGCGGGATTCCTGGCTGCCTGTCGTCGACGCGCTCGCGGTACAGATCGCCGCCATCGAGGCGGGGCCGTCCCGCCGGCTCGCCCGCAGGGCGGTCGAGGTCGCGAGCGCACTCGACGCGTCGCTCTGGACACAGGAGGCGCAGCGGATGCGACTGGTCGCGGTGCGTGCCTTCGTCGATGTCGGTGAGGGCAGCGAGGCCGAGAGGATCCTCGATGGGCTGGCCCAGAGACGGTTGGACGTCTCGCCGATCGATCGTGCGGCTCGCCAGTACTGCGTCGCACTGGTCGCCGCCGCAGCGGGGCGGCCCGGGGCGGCGCGAGCGGCAGTGACCAGAGGGCTCGACGGGTTCGGAGCCGGGCGGCTGGCGGCGTCCTCCTTCGAGGTTCGGGCCCACGTCCTCGGTCACGTCGCCGAGCTCGCGACACTCGGCCTTCGGCTGGCGATCGAGCGACGCGACGCCCGTGGGTTCGTGCGGTGCATCGAGCGCAGCAGGTCCATGCTGCTCGCGGGGGGCGCCATCGCGGCCTCCTGCTCCGATGCCACCGCGGAGGCGCAGGTCGCGTTGCGCGATCTCACCCGCCGCTCGAACGACCCAGGTCTCGGACCATCGGAACGAGGGCAGGTGGAAGCACGACGCCGACTGCTCGAGCGGGAGATCGCGCGACGCGCCCAGAGCGAGACCGCTGCGACCGCGACCGCGACCGACGCGTCGCGTTTGTTCGCCGCGACCCAGGCCGCATCGATCCTGGAGTACGCAGAGGTGGACGGTCGACTGTGGCTGGCTGCGATCGTACGACGACGGGCATCGTTGCACGAGCTGCCGCAGGTCGACGTGGTACGGGATCCGATCGAACATCTGCGCTTCGCCATCGCTCGGTTGCAGCGGGAACGGAGGTCAGCGGCCTCGGTGGAGGCCGCAGCGGCGGTCGTCGCGCGCTCTGGCGCCGATCTGCGCGACCTGCTGATCCCCGCCGAGGCGGGTCGGCGCATCGCGGCAGCCGGCGGGCGGGTGGTGGTTGTTCCGGCGCGCTCGTTGGCGGCGGTTCCATGGGCGTGCCTGCTCGACGACCCGTCGATCTCCCTGAGCGTCGCGGGATCCGGGTTCAGCTGGCTGCAGGCGTCCGAAGCGGCCGATGCTGACGCGGCCAGCGACGCTCGACGGTCACGGCGAGTGGTCATCGCCCATGGTTCCGACCTGGATCACGCACCCGTGGAGGCCGCCGCTGTGGCGTCGTGCTACCCGTCGTCCATGATCGTCGAGCCGACACGGTCCGCCGACGAGCTGCTCGCCGCCCTGCCCTCGGCCGATGTCGCCCACCTCGCATGTCACGGGTCGTTCCGCAGTGACAACCCACTCTTCTCGTCGCTCCGGCTCGCCGACGGCGACCTCACCTTCTACGACCTGCGGGCGTGCGGGCGCATGCCGTCGACCGTCGTGCTCTCGGCGTGCGACGTCGGGCGGTCGACCGGGCTCGAGGGCGGGGCGTTCCTCGGACTGTCGACCGCCCTCCTCCAGCTCGGCGTCGGCAGCGTGATCGCTCCCGTGACCGAGGTGAGCGACGAACGCTCGATCGCGTTCATGACCGCGCTCCACACGCTTCTCGGGGCGGGAATCCCACCATCGACCGCCCTCGCACAGGTCGCCCGGGACGAGGAGGGCCGCATCCGCCCGATCGCCGCCCCATTCGTCTGCTTCGGGGCCTGACGCGGCCGTGCGTCGGCCGAACACGTGAACACTGGTCGGCTCCGCGCCAACAGAAGTTCACGAGAACGGTCAACCGACCTAGAGTCGCAGGTCATGGACGTCGGGACGTTGCTCCGACGGGTGAA
>CAYGLH010000200.1:4941-6793 GCA_964350535.1 uncultured Ilumatobacteraceae bacterium | reverse complement strand
TCTCGCCCTCGCCGATGATCACCGTGCCGTTCATCTGCACGGTCGACAGCGACAGCCGCATCGCCTCCACGGCAGCCCGGTCCGCACTGTTCTTGTCGCCGCGGCCCACGTAACGAGCGGCGGCCAGGCACGCCGACTCGGTGGCACGGACGAGCTCCATCGCCAGGTTGCGGTCGGGGTGCTGCTTCTCGGACGACGCCATCTCCGTACCGTACCGATCCTCACCTGTTCCTCACCAGACGATGGTTCACTGGGAACAACCCCACATCACCGGAGGTTGAACAGAGCACAATGCTCAAGAACACGCTCAAGACGACCGTCCTGCTCGCAGGGCTCGGCGGTCTCATCGTCACCTTTGCCGGCCTGCTCGGCGGTGGGAGCACCACCGCGCTCATGATCGGACTGGCGATCGCCCTGGTCACGGTCGGCGGCAGCTACTGGTTCAGCGACAAGCTGGCACTCACCGCCGCCAAGGCCAAGGTCATCGACCGGGCCGACAACCCGCACTTCTACGACATGGTCGCCGGGCTGGCGCACCGGGCGAACCTGCCGATGCCCAAGGTCGCCATCTCCGCCAACGCCCAGCCCAACGCCTTCGCCACGGGACGCAACCCGCACCATGCGGTCGTGTGCGCCACCGAGGGCCTCCTCAAGGCGATGCCGCCCGACGAGGTCGAGGCCGTGATGGCCCACGAGCTCATGCACGTGAAGCACCGCGACATCCTCATCGGCTCCGTCGCCGCGGCGATCGCCACGGCGATCTCGTTCATCGCCAACATCGCGATGTGGGGTGCCATGTTCGGCGGACGCGGCGACGACCGCAACGGACCGAGCCCGATCGCCCTCATCGCCGCATCGATCCTGGCGCCGATCGCAGCGTCGATGATGCAGATGGCCGTGAGCCGCTCGCGCGAGTTCGAGGCCGACCGGGGCGCCGCCGACCTGCTCGGTACGGGTGTGCCGTTGGCCCGTGCCCTGGATCGCATCGAGCACCTCGCCCAGCGCGTGCCGATGGAGGTGCAGCCCCAGCAGGCATACGCCTACATCCACAACCCGCTGGCCGAGTTCGAAGGCAAGCAGCGCCGTCAAGGTGGCGGGCTCAACCTCGCCAAGTTGTTCTCCACCCACCCGCCGACGGCCGATCGCATCGCCGCCCTCGAGGACTTCGACCGTCGCAAGCTCGGCGTCTGACGTCGCCTTCCCGGCCGCTCAGGCCGGATATGGCCGCCGCCGCGGCTCGCCGCCCGTCTCCAGCCCGCACGATTCGTCCGGCACCGCACATCCCCTCGATAGCGTGATCCCGTGGCGTTCGTGAACCGGCAAGGTGGCCAGGAGAAGCAGAACGAGACCGCCGGCGAGGGCCAGGTCGTCGACTTCGATCCCGACGACCCGACCGTCGTCAAGGTCCACTACGACCTGTCGTCGTGGACGTTCGACCAGCGCGCCGAGGTGTCCGAGGCACTCGCCGATGCGGACATCCCGCACGCGTGGGACGCCGAGGAGCTCGTCGTCCCGGAGATCGTCGAGGACCGCGCCGACG
Organism: uncultured Ilumatobacteraceae bacterium; assembly: GCA_964350535.1. Lineage (GTDB taxonomy): Bacteria > Actinomycetota > Acidimicrobiia > Acidimicrobiales > Ilumatobacteraceae > CAYGLH01. Next base: position 5,253 of record CAYGLH010000200.1, on the reverse strand, counting down.
CGCTGTTCGAGCGGCTCGAGGAGCAGCTCGGCCCGTTCCCCGTCGTGCTCGACGACGACGCCGAATCGACCGAGTTCGGGCTCGACGAGTGGACCGACGCCGATCGCGATGTGCTCACGGGCGCGCTCATCGAGTCGGAGATCCCGTTCCGGTGGGAGAGCACCACCGTGGTCGTCGCCCACGACGCCCCCATCCTGGCCCAGACCGGCGAGTCCTTCGCCGCCCTCCACGCGCACCACGTGTTCCAGGTCAGGCTCGGCTTCTTCGTCGTCATCATCGTCGTCATCATCATCGCCCTGATCGGCTTCAAGC
>CAYGLH010000200.1:0-4931 GCA_964350535.1 uncultured Ilumatobacteraceae bacterium | reverse complement strand
CGAGTCGGAGATCCCGTTCCGGTGGGAGGGCACCACCGTGGTCGTCGCCCAGGATGCCGAGGACATGGTCGACGACCTGCTCGACGCCATCGAGGCCGGCGAGCTGCTCGGCGCCGACGAGAACTCCCCGCAGCCGCCGGATGGTGCGCTCAGCACCATCTTCCTCGCTGCGGACAAGCTCCGCCGCGACCCGTCCGATGCCGCGTCGCGCCGCACGTTGATCGACCTGCGACCCGAGCTCGATGCCGCCCATCCCCCGTACGCGTTCGCTCCGCGGACGTGGTCGCAGGCCGTGTCCGACCTCGACGCGCTCGTCGAAGCGATCGACGCCGAAGCGGCCTCGAGCGGCGGCGACGCCGAGATGTCCGAGGTCGAGGCGCTCGCGGTCCGGCTGCGCGATCTCCTGCGACCCTTCGTGTAGGCGACGCGCCCCACGTGCTGCTCGCCGAACTGCAGATCTGGCACACCCGTCCGGCCGTGCCGACGCGCCGGGTCTCTCTCGGCCACATGGTGTTGCCGGTCGATCCGCCGCCGGGGTTCGGCGGCCTGCTGCTCGGCTCGATCGTCGCCGCGCACATCACCGGCGTCCACGCCGATCTCGTGCCCGACGTCGGACGGCTGATCGACGAGATCGAGCGCGGCGAGCGGATCGTGCAACCGCGACTGCGGCACCGGTTCCAGATCGATCGGCACGGCCTGGCGTCGAGCACCCACCGGCTGATGGGCGACGGCGACGAGATCAGCTTCGACTTCGACACGCAGGGCTCCGAGCTGGCGATGGTGCTCGGCGCGATCTACGCCGTCGAGCGCCTCGACATCGAACACCGCCGGGCGATCTGCGGCGTGCTTCGACGCGCCGTGCGCTGGCGCGGCAAGCTCGGCACCGGGTTGATCGCCCACCTCGCAGGGTCGCAGACAGCGGCGCTCGAGGCGCTGGCCGATCCGCGCGGGTGGGCCATGGAGACGCTCGGGTTCGAGCCCGCCGGCCCCCGCCCGAGCAAGCGCGAGATCACCGCTCGGTTCCGCCAGAAGATGCGCGACGTGCACCCCGATCACGGCGGCGAGGTGGTCGATGCAGCACAGCTGATGGGCGACCTCGCCGAGGCCCGCCGGATCCTCACCGTCGAGATCCTCGACTGACCGAGCCCGTCCCGAAATTTGCGGTCAGCGTCGCGCTCGGCGCGACATCTGCGCCAAAGAATCGGTGGGTGGTTTGGTCGTCCCGAAATTTGCGGTCAGCGTCGCGCTGAGCGCGACATCTGCTCCAGAGAACGGTCGTCACTCGGTGACGAGATCGGTCGTGAAGCGGTGGATCGCCTCGGCGATCGTGGCGTCGGCGCCGCGGAGATCGTGGCGGCCGCCCTCGATCCAGAGATGCTCGACGGGGCCGGGGATCGTCGCCGTCCAGTGCGTCAGCTCGTCGGGAGTTCCGAACGGATCCTTCGTCCCGGAGATGAAGAGGCAGGGCACGTCGATCGCCGGCAGATGCTCGACCCGCAGCTTGTCGGGCTTGCCCGGCGGGTGGAGCGGGTAGCAGATCAGGACGAGGCCCGCGAGCCGTGCCACCGGTCCGGCACCGTCGACATTCGCCGCAACCATCGTCGTCATCCGTCCACCCATCGACCGTCCGCCCATCACGAGCGGGCCGCGACGCCGCGAGATGGCGGCGAGGTCGTCACGAACCGACGCCATCAGCTTCGGTGCCCGGTCGGGTGCCTTGCGACCCTCTTTGCGGTACTGGAAGTCGAGCCGCTCCACGTAGGCCGACGACCCGAATCGCGCCTCGGTGGCGACGAGGCTCGCCTGATCGCGATCTGATCCGGCGCCGGGGTAGAGCATGACGGTCGGCTTGGCCATCCCGCAGTTGTACCGCACCGCCGCGTGGCCCGCCGTTCTCTGGCGCGGATGTCGCGCTCAGCGCGACGCTCACGGCAAATTTCGGGGTGGCGGGGTCAGAGGCCGGGGACGTCGAGGGGGTCGTCCGCGGGGTTGAGCTCTTCGAGCGCGCGGTGGGCGGTCTCGGGGTAGAAGGCGAGGACGAGCAGGGTCACGATCACCTGGCCGATCGCCATCGTCGCCATCACCGCCCCGTAGGAGTAGTCGGCGTCGAGCAGCGCCCCGGTCGCCAGGAGCCCGCCGATCCCGCCGAGCAGCGCGGCCGCACTGATGATCCCCGTCGCCCGGCTGCGGTTGCCGGTCGGGAACAGTTCGGCCCGGTACACCGCCAGCGCCGGGTACGCCGCGCTGGCGATGATCCCGCCGAGGAGCGAGCAGATCCACAGCGGCGGACCGCCGACGGAGTACGCGCCGACGAGGAGCGCAGTGGACACCGGGATCGTGATGGCGATGAGCCGCCGGCGGCCCGTGGTGTCGGCGATCCGCCCGCCGAGGATCAACCCGAGGCCGGCCGGGGTGCCGACGGCGATCGAGAACACGCCGATCATCCCCCCGGAGAAGTCACGGATGTCGGTGAGATAGCGGTTCTGGAAGAAGCTCGCAGGCGCGATGAAGATGTTGCCGGCGAGCGCCACCGCACACAACAGGAGCAGTCGCTTGCGGTCGAGCCGCGGCGGACGCCAGTGCGGGGGCGCCTCGGCGTGGGCGGCGGCGAACCGCCGGGTCTCGGGCAACCGCCGCGTCAGGTCGAGCGCGACGACGCACCACACCATCGAGATCACGTAGACGATCCGCCACCCACCGTCCCCGATGTCGGCGAAGCGCAGGCTGAGCACGGCGATGCCGGCGCCGAAACCGCTGGCCATCGCCAGCACGCTGATCGCGTAGGCGCGGCTGTTGCGCGGCACCTCCTCGGCCGCCACCACGCCGACGAGGAACGCCAGCGCGATGCCCATCGGGCGGGCGAACGTCTGGGACACCACCAGGATCGCGAACGTCGGCGCGAGGGCGCCCAGCAGCGACAGCAACGGCCCGAGCCACGCCGTCCAGACGATGAGCCGTCGCCGACCCAGCCGGTCGGCGAGGACCGCCGCAGGAAGCGCGAGGAGGATGCCGGCGCGCACGATCGCGCCGGCGACCCCGATCCCCGTGTCGCCGACCCCGAAGTCGTCGGCGGCGAAGTTGACCGTCTGGGTGAACAGCGTGTTGACGAACGCCGCACTCATCGAAGCGGCGGCGAGCAACCCGAGCACGAGCACCTGGGTCGGGTCCAACCGGTCGGGCGGCGCCCACCAGCCCCGGTGCGACAGCCGGCGCGCCAGCACCCCCCGCACGGCGGGTCCGAAGAGCCACCCGAACCACGGGACGGTCAGCCGGTATTCGGTGCGTTCGACCAGCTCAGCGCCATCGTCCGAGACGGTTCGTCGGTACGAGCCGAAGGGACCGGAGGCCTGCTGGAAGGTGCCGTCGTCGGCTTGTTCCTCGAGCACGAGGTCGTCGCGAGGCACGGCGAGCATCGTCGAGGTGGTCTCGTCGTGTGGCCAACGTCGGGTGAGTATGCGCCCGCCTGGCTGCACGCCGGGAGCATACTGGTGGGCCATGAACCGCCCAGCCGAGCCCGTTCAGCGCGCCGCCGACACGATCGTCGTGCGCGGCAACGGGCCGCTGTCGGGCGCCGTCGAGGTCCCCGGGGCGAAGAACTCGGTGCTGAAGCTGATGGCGTCGTCGTTGCTCGCCGACGGCGTGTTCGAGCTGACGAACGTGCCCGACATCGCCGACGTCACGATCATGGGCGATCTACTCGCGGCGATCGGCGTCGAGATGGTGCGCACCGGACCCGGAGTGCTCACGCTCACCAACACGGGCGACATCACGCCGGTGGCGCCCTACGAGCTCGTCGAGCGGATCCGCGCCTCGATCAACGTGCTCGGCCCGCTGCTCACGCGGTTCGGCCACGTCCGCTTGTCCATGCCCGGCGGCGACGACTTCGGGGCCCGCCCGATCGACATGCACGTGTCCGGTCTCGAGGCGATGGGGGCGACGTTCAAGTTCAGCCACGGCTACCTCGAGGCGTACGCCGATCGCCTCCACGGAGCGGACATCACGTTCGACTTCCCGAGCGTCGGCGCCACCGAGAACCTCCTGACCGCGGCGGTGCTGGCCGACGGCACGACGCGGATCGAGAACGCCGCCCGCGAACCCGAGATCATCGACCTCTGCGAGTTCCTCGTGTCGATGGGCGCCGACATCTCGGGGATCGGATCGCCCACGCTGATCGTCAACGGCGTCGACCGCGATGCGCTGCGCCCGACCGTTCATCGCACCGTTCCCGATCGCATCCAGGCGGCCACCTACCTCGCCGCGGTCGGCGTGTGCGGCGGGCAGATCCAGGTCACGGGCGCCCGCCCCGACCACATGACGATGCTGCTCGACCGGTTCGCCGACATGGGCCTGGAGATCGTGCCGAGCGACGACGGCCTGTCGGTCACGGCGCCCGAGCGGCTGCGATCGATCGACGTGGCCACGCTCCCGTATCCCGGCATCGCCACCGACTACAAGCCACTGCTCATCACGATGCTGTCGGTCGCCGACGGCGTCGGCATCGTTACGGAGAACCTCTACCCGGGACGCTTCCGCTACGTCGAGGAACTGCAGCGGCTCGGCGCCGACGTCCGCACGAGCGGTCACCACGCCGTGGTCCGTGGTGTCCCGCGGCTGTCGGGGGCGCCGGTGAAGGCGCACGACATCCGTGCCGGTGCCGCGATGGTCGTCGCCGGCCTCGCCGCCGAAGGACAGACCACGATCGCCGGCGTGCACCACATCGACCGCGGCTACGACGATCTCGTCGGCCGGCTCGGTCAGGTCGGTGCGTCGATCGAGCGCTCGCCGGCCTGATCGTCGCCGTCGCCCGGGTTGGCACCCGCCGCGCCGAGCCGATCGACCCGCCGCTTGGCGAGCATCAGCAGCCCGACGATCGCCACGATCGGGCCGGCGATGAGCAGCGCCTCGTCCCAGCCGCCCTGATGGGCCAGGAC
>CAYGLH010000199.1:2010-6793 GCA_964350535.1 uncultured Ilumatobacteraceae bacterium | reverse complement strand
GTCAGTCTCGGGGTGGGCGGACTTGGTAGATCAGCGTCGAGGTGGCGCACTGCTTGCCGGAGGCGGTCAGCACTTCGGCCTCGAGGAACACGAGCGAGCGACCGCGCTTGGTGACCCACCCCTCGGCGATGGCGTCCTCTTCGATGACCGCTCCGGTGTAGTTGATGTTCATCTGCACCGTCACATAGGTCCACCCCTCGGGATAGGCGACGCCGACGGCCGGTACCACGACCGTGTCGATCAACGCCGCTGTGGCGCCACCGTGGACGATGCCCGCGGGCTGGTTCAGCTCGGCACGGAACGGCAGCCGCAGCCGGCAGTACCCGTCGCGCACCTCCTCCAGTTCGATGCCGACGATCGTCGGGAACCACACGCCGTCCCAATGCGGGTAGCCGGCCCACCGCTCGGCGGCCTCGGGGTCCAACGGCTCGAACTGGTCAGCGCGCATCCGGGCAGCATGGCCGCCACGGAACCGCCGACTCGCACCGGAGCCGAGCGCTCAGCTGCGGGCGGTGACCAGCCAGATCGCCCCGGGGAAGCTGACCGCGCCGCCGTCGGCGATCGTGCTGCGAAGTTCGGCGCGGACCTCGTCGACGAGCGCCGCCCAACCGTCGGGTCCGAGCTCGGGTTCGAGGTGGGCGCGCGCGTGTCGGCCCGTCGTGGTGGCCAGCACCGTCGCCAGCCGCGCTTCCACGCCGTCGCCGCCATCGATCCCGTAGTCGCAGACGAAGTCGAACGGCTGGACGTCGACCTGCGCCCACCCGGAGTCGTCGAGGATCGAGCGGACGCGACCCGGGTCGGCGAACGCAAGGGGCCCAGGCGCGTCCGGTGGCGGCGTCGGCTGCGGGTCGAGTCGGGCCACCAGCGCGTCGGTGCCGAGCGTGAACATCGGATTCTCGTCGCGACCCCGCCAGCAGGCGACGACGAGCCGTGCACCGGGCGCGGTCGCCGTTCTGATGTTGCGGAACGCCGCGACCGGGTCGGCGAAGAACATCACCCCGAAGCGCGACACGACGCGATCGAACGGCGGACCGGGCGCCGCACCGAGGAGGTCGACGGTCTGCGCGTCGGCGACGCAGACCGTCGCCTCGGGGACCCGCAACTGCGCCGCCTCGACCATCACCGGCGAGATGTCCACGCCCACCGCGTCGGCGCCGGCCGCGACCGCCGCCTCGAGCAGGGTGCCGGATCCGCAGCCGACATCGAGCGCTCGTCGATCGGCGCCGAGCTCGGCGGTGGCGAGGATCGTCGCCGTCACCGGGGCGAACACGGCATCGAAGATCGCCTCGTTCTCCACCCACCCGGCGCCGCTGGACGCCCAGTGCTCGCGCATCGCGTCGTTGGCCATCGCGCGACGCTATCTGTCGGCGGTCGCCGCACGGCCCGGTCCGACCCGCGCGGTCGAGCATCGGTAGGTTCGGCCACATGCGAGTTGCTGGAGTGACCGAGTTCGGCGGGCCCGAGGCGTTGCACATCGTGGAGATCGACGCGCCGGAGCCCGGCCCGGGTGAGGTGCGGATCCGCGTCCACGCGGCCACGGTGAACCCCACCGACACGTACCTCCGCAACGGCGCCTACGTCCGGATCCTGGAGCGCAAGGAGCCGCCGTTCATCGCCGGGATGGAGGCGGCGGGCGTGGTCGACGCGATCGGCGATGGGGTCGCCGGCGTGGCCGTCGGTGACGACGTGATGGCGATCGTGCTCCCGACCGGGCCGCGGGGCGGCGCCTACGCAGAGCAGATCGTGGTGCCCGCCAGATCGGTCGCGCCGATCCCCGCCGGCTCGACGTTCGCCGAAGCCGCGACCCTCCCGATGAACGGCCTCACCGCCCGGCTGGCGCTCGACGACCTCGGCCTCGCTCCGGGCGACACGCTGGCGGTCACCGGTGCCGCCGGGGCGTTCGGCGGGTACGCCGTGCAACTGGCGAAGGCCGACGGGCTGCGCGTGATCGCCGACGCCTCGGAGGCCGACGAGGAGCTGGTGGCTTCGCTCGGCGCCGACGTCGTCGTGCGTCGCGGTGACGGGGTGGCGGCACGCATCCGCGAGCACGCCCCGGACGGCGTCGACGGGCTCTGCGACGGCTCCGTCCAGGGGTCGCTGGTGCTGCCGGCGATCAAGGACGGCGGCGGTCTTGCCGCCGTGCGCCCGTGGGAGGGCGAGAGCGAACGCGGCATCGCGATCCACCAGATCTGGGTGTCGCGCTACGCCACCGCGCAGGCCGAGCTCGACGCGCTGCGTCAACTGGTCGAGGAGGGCGAGGTGGCACTCCGCGTCGCCGAGGAGTACCCGGCCGAGCAGGCAGCCGACGCCCACCGCCGCCTCGAAGCCGGCGGCACCCGCGGCCGCCTCGTCATCACGTTCTGACGGCGTTCTCCGGATCTGCGGGGCGGCTCAGCTGGCGGTGAAGCGTTCCACGGCGCGGGTGACGAGCTCGGCGTCGTGGCCGCGGAGCGGCATGGCAACCGCTTCGGCACGGCCCTGATCGCTCATCTTCCGCAACGTCTTGACGATGACCTCGACCATCCGCTCGTCGTCGAGCCGCTGCGCGGTCGACGCGAGTTGGGTGCGGAGGAACGTCAGGCACACGGCATCCTCGAAGACCTGCACCTCGGGATCGTCGCCGAGCCCGGTCTTGGTGACGATCACGGCGGCTAGCTCCGTCGTCGCCGCGTCGACGTCGGCATCGTCGAGGATGGCCGTCAGCTCCGCGGCGTGGCGCTGCTTCTGATCGCGACGCCACCGGAGGTAGCCGGCGCGACCGTCCGGGTACTCGGACCGGGGCACCACCCAGCGCCGCAGGTGATGCGCCCGGGCGGCCAGACGCAGTGCATCGCTCGGCTCGGCAACCAGCGCGGCGACCCACTCGTCGGCCAAGCGACCCTCGACGAGGGCCAGCGGCGCGCCGTCGCGCAGGTGTGGGTCGTCGCCGTTGGCAGCATCGATCGCCTCGATCGCTCGCTCCACCGCGGTCATCCGGCAACGCTACGTCACGGCGGCGTCCCGACCCGCGCGAACCTGGGGAGATGATCACCTCGATGCATGCGCTGATCTACTCCGACGACGTCGACGCCACCCGCACGTTCCTGCGCGACGTGCTCGACTTCCCGTTCGTCGACGACCAGGGCACGAGCGACGGTTCCGAGACCGGCTGGTTGATCTTCGGCACCGGCCCGAGCGAGCTCGGCGTGCACCCCACCTACAGCGAGTGGGAGGGGCAGGTGTACGAGCAACCGCGCCACGTCGCGATCTCGTTCATGTGCGACGACGTCGTCGCCACCCGCGCCGAGCTCGAAGCGAAGGGCGCCACGTTCGCCGGCGACATCACCGACGAGGGATGGGGGCTGGTCACGTCGATGAACGTGCCCGGCGCCGACCCCATCGGTCTCTACGAGCCACGGCACCAGGTGGCCTACAAGCTCGATCGCCCCTGACGCCGAGCGGGATACCGTTCGGCCGTGACCGAGCTCCAGCGCCACCACGTCGTCGACGCCGCCCGCTACTTCGACGTCTGGCTGCAGTTCCGAACCGCCGCCGAGCGTCTGCCGGGGGTCCAGGCGGCGATCCTCCACGACGGCGACGTCGTCCTGTCCACGACCCACGGCGTCGCCGACATCGAGACCGGCGTCGCGCTCTCCGACGGCCACTTGTTCCGCATCGCGTCGCACTCCAAGACGTTCACCGCCACCGCCGTGATGCAACTCGTCGAACGGGGCGACCTTCGTCTCGACGACACCGTCGCCGATCGGCTCCCGGAGCTCGCCGGGTGCTCACTCGGCGCGGTGACCGTACGCGAGATGCTGTCGCACGCCGGGGGTGTGGTCCGCGACGGGTGGGACGGCGACTTCTGGCAGCTCTTCACCACGTTCCCCGATCGTGACCAGCTCCTCCGGATCGCCGCCGACGGTGCCGCCGCCGTTGCCCCACCCAACGAACGCTTCAAGTACTCGAACGTGGCGTACTCGCTGCTCGGCCTCGTCGTGGAGGCGACGTCGGGGCTCGACTTCCGCACCTACGTGCACCGGCACATCGTCGAGCCGCTCGGGCTCAGCGACACCGGCGCCGACCTCGACCCCGCTCGTGCCGACGACTACGCGGCCGGCCACACCGCGCTCGCACACGGCGATTCCCGCCTCACGATCGATCACATCGACACCGGCGCGATGAGTGCGGCGACCGGTGTGTACTCGACCGCCACCGACACGGTGCGCTACGCCGCGGCCCACTTCCTCGGCGACGACCGCCTGCTCACCGACGAGTCGAAGCGGCAGATGCAGCACGCCGCCTGGAAGATCGACGGCACCGAGAGCCACTACGGGCTCGGCTTCGAGATCGCGCCGGTCGGCGAACGGCGGATGCTCGGCCACGGTGGCGGGTATCCGGGCCACATCACCCGCACCTTCTTCGACGCGGAGGACCGGCTCGCGGTGAGCGTGTTCACCAACGCCATCGACGGGCCCGCGCTCGGGATGGCGACCGTCGCCGTCAAGTTGGTCGACCTCGCTGCCGCCGAGCACGGCGCGCCGGCGCCCGACAGCGTCGACCTCGACAGCTACTGCGGACGCTTCGCCACGCTGTGGGGTGTGTACGACATCGCCGCCCTCGGCGGACGGCTGTACCAGCTCGCTCCCTCTCTCGTCGACCCGTCGGTCGCCCCGACCCGCCTCGAGGTGATCGACGCCGACACGCTGCGCATCGCCGACACCAGCGGCTTCGGGTCGTTCGGTGAGACGCTCACCTATCGACGCGCCGCCGACGGCACGGTCGGCTCGATCCGCGGTGGCAG
>CAYGLH010000199.1:0-2000 GCA_964350535.1 uncultured Ilumatobacteraceae bacterium | reverse complement strand
GTACTGGCTGATCGCGACGGCCGTAGCGGTCGCGTGGCAGCGGCACCACGGCCGTGACCCTCGCCTCCTTCCGCGCCGCGCTCGCCGCACGCGCCGACCGCCGGATCACGCTCGACGAACCGCTCCGCCCACCGACCTGATGCGATCCGGTCTGCTTCCGTCCCGGATTCCGGGACAGAGACGCTCCAGATCGCTGCGGTGGGACGGATCCACCCCAGATCGGGCAGGCCGTCGGGCGACGGCGCGTCAGGACTGCGGACCGCGCTGGAGGCCGCCGGGGCGGGCGCCGGTGAGCTCGCCGCGCTCGGCGATCACGGCGCCACGCTTGATCGTGGCGACGTAGCCGTCGGCCTCCTGCAACAGACGGGTGCCGCCGGCGGGGAGGTCGGCGACGAGGTGCGGCGGGTGCAGCGTGAGGCCCTCGTAGTCGATCAGGTTGAGGTCGGCGAGCTTGCCGGGCGCGACCACGCCACGATCGGTCCATCCGACGTGCGCCGCGGTCTGCTGCGTCTGGCGGTGCACGACGAACTCGAGGTCGAGCAGCGGGCCGCGCGTGCGATCGCGCGTCCAGTGCACGATCGCCGTGGTCGGGTACGACGCGTCGCTGATCGTGTTGCAGTGGGCGCCAGCGTCGGACAGTCCGAAGATCGAGTTGGGCGCGGTGATCATCTCGTGCAGGTCGTCGAGGCTGCCGCGTGCGTAGTTCATCAGCGGGACGTACAGCAGCTGGCCGCCGTCGCCGTCGGTGAGCAGGTCGAGCAACAGCTCGCGGGGCTCGACGCCGCGCGCGGCCGCCAGCCCGGCGACCGAACGCTCGGGCGTGGGCTCGTAGTCGACCGGATCGGTGAGCGGATACATCCGGTCGTAGCCGCGGTGGATGATGCCCGGGAACCCGTCGATGTCGATCTTGGCGTGGTCGGCGAGCAACCGCTCGCGCATCTCGGGCTGGCGCAAGCGGGCGACCCGCTCGGGCATCGGCAGATCGGCGACCTCGCGGTACGACGGGCAGAAGAGGAACGGGTTGACCGTGGCCGGCAGTCCGATGAGCACGCCGATCGGACGGACCGCCACCTGCGCCCGGGCGTTGGCGCCGAGGGCGTTCCACCCGCCGATCGCGGCGAGCAACTCGCGGAACCGGTCGGGCGTGTCGTCGTTCTGCTGCACCGTGAAGCTGAGCGGCCGGCCGAGCCCCGTGGCGAGCTCGCCGAGCAGCGCCAGCTCCCGGGTCACGAGATCGTCGTCGGTGGTCTGGTAGACGTCGGAGATCAGCTGCACCACACCGGTGCCCGCACGGCGCAGTGCGTCGGCCACCCCGAGCACCTCGGCGTCGGCGGCGGTGAGCGTGCCGATCGTCTGGCCCTGGCTGGTGCGATGGACGAACGTCCGGGACGTGGTGAACCCGAGGGCACCGGCCCGGATCGCCGCCTCGCACAGGTCGGACATCGTGTCGACCTGCGCCGGCGTGGCCGCCACGGTGGTGTCGGCGCCGTCGTCGCCCATCACGTAGGCGCGCAGCGCGGCGTGCGGCACCTGCGTGCCGACGTCCATCGTCCACCGCCGCCGGTCGAGCGCGTCGAGGAACTCGGGGAAGCTCTCCCACTCCCATTGGATGCCTTCGCTGAGCGCGGTGCCCGGGATGTCTTCCACACCCTCGAGCAGCGACACGAGCCAGTCGTGGCGGTCGGGCTTGGCGGGAGCGAACCCGACGCCGCAGTTGCCGACGACGATCGACGTCACGCCGTTCGTGGAGCTCGGCTGCAGATCGGCATCCCACGTGAGCTGCCCGTCGTAGTGGGTGTGGATGTCGACCCAGCCGGGCGTGACGATCAGCCCGTCGGCGTCGATCTCGCGACGCCCGCTCCCGACATCGTCGCCCACGGCGACGATGCGGTCGCCCTCGATGGCGATGTCGGCGGCGCGCCGCGGCGCTCCCGTCCCGTCGACGACGGTTCCGTTCTTGACGACGAGGTCATGCATGGCGGGGTCCCTTTCGCTCCACC
>CAYGLH010000198.1:6431-6810 GCA_964350535.1 uncultured Ilumatobacteraceae bacterium | reverse complement strand
CTTCAAGACCTTCGTCCGGAGCCGCCTGGCACTCGCCGGCGCGATCTACCTGCTGTTGATGCTGATCGTCGCGTTGTTCGCACCGCTGATCGCGCCGTACAACCCCGATCAGCAGGAGCTCCTCGAGAGCCTGATGCCACCCTCGAGCGACCATTGGTTCGGCACCGACCTCTTCGGGCGCGACCAGTTCAGCCGTGTCGTGTTCGGGACGCGTACGTCGCTGCTTGCCGGGCTCGAGGCGGTCACGATCGCCGTCGTGCTCGGGACGCTGATGGGCCTGCTCGCCGGGTATGTCGGCGGCGTGGTCGACACGGTGCTGATCTTCTTGAACAACACGATCCTCGGTGTGCCGGGCCTGGTGCTGGCGATCGCCGTGGTG
>CAYGLH010000198.1:5188-6421 GCA_964350535.1 uncultured Ilumatobacteraceae bacterium | reverse complement strand
CGCCAACGCGATGTTCGCCGTCGGGATCATCTTCACTCCGCGCTTCTTCCGGCTCGTGCGCAACTCGACGAAGAGCATCAAGTCGGAGCCGTACATCAGCGCGTCGATCTCCGTCGGGTGTGGAACGCCCAGGATCCTCTTCCTCCACGTCCTGCCCAAGGCCCTGCCGCCGCTGCTCGTCGACATCAGCCTCGTCTTCGGGACATCGATCCTCGCGGAGGCGGCGTTGAGTTTCCTCGGCCTCGGGGTGCAGCCGCCGACGGCGAGCTGGGGAGCCATGCTCGCAGAGGCCTCCCGCCGTCTCGACCAGGGCTACCTCCTGTGGTACCCCGGCATCGTTCTGATCCTGACGGTCCTGTCGTTGGCATACGTCGCCGACGGGCTGCGCGACGCACTCGGGGCACGGAGGCGCGGATGAGTGTCACGCAACCGAACCCGGACGCCGAGCAGGTCGGGAGCGCCGAGGTCGACGAATCCTCCGGCACGCCCGGCGCGCCGGTGCTCGAGCTCACCGACGTGGAGATCCAGTACCGGATCGAGGATGAGTGGTGCCCGGTCGTGCGGTCGGCGACGCTCTCGGTCGGGCCGAACGAGGTCGTCGGTCTCGTCGGCGAATCCGGCTCGGGCAAGACCGTGACAGCGATGTCGTGCATCGGGATGACCCGTCATCTCGGCGGACGCGTCACGGCGGGTCGCATCGTGCTCGACGGGCGTGACGTCACGGGGCTGGCGGAGAAGGACTGGGCGAAGCTCCGCGGTGGCGTCGTCAGCGCCGTGTTCCAGCAACCGACCCGCACGCTCAACCCGGCGTTCACGATCGGGCAGCAGATCGCAGAGACCGCTCGGCGACACCTCAAGTGCTCGAAGAAGGAGGCGTGGGACCGCGCGATCGAGCTGCTCGACCTCGTCCACATCACCCGTCCCGCCGAACGGGCGCGCCAATACCCGCATCAGTTCAGCGGCGGCATGTGCCAGCGCGTCGCGATCGCCCTTGCGCTCGTCGGCGAGCCGCGATTGATCATCGCCGACGAGCCGACGACCGCACTCGACCCGACGGTGCAACGTCGCGTGCTCGAGTTGCTCCTCGAGGTCCAGCAGCGGATGGGCGTCGGCATCCTGCTGATCACTCACGACCTGGGCGTCGTCGCCCAGCCGTGCGACCGCGTCGCGGTCATGTACGCCGGCAGCGTCGTCGAGCGGCAGGACGTCGACGGCATCTTCCTCCGCCCGCGG
>CAYGLH010000198.1:0-5178 GCA_964350535.1 uncultured Ilumatobacteraceae bacterium | reverse complement strand
CATTTCCGCGCTGAACCGGGATTACAGGAAGCTTTCCTCCGCCCGCGGCATCCGTACACGTCGGGCCTCGTCGAGGCGATCCCCCAGCGGGGAGCGGTCGCCGGCCGGCTCGGCACGATCCCGGGTCAGGTGGCGCCACCGAACATGGAGCTCCCGGGCTGTCGCTTCTATCCGCGGTGTGCCCACGGCGTCGCCGCCTGTGAGCACGGCGTCCCGGCGATGCACGAGTTCGCGGATGGTGGCATCTCCCAGTGCATCCGCACCGAGGAACTCTCGCTCCCAGGGTTGCCGGCATGAGCCTCCTTGAAGTGCGCGGGCTCACGAAGAGCTTCCCCGGCGCTCGCAAGGGCATCCGCCCCGGGGAGCCGGTCACGGTCGTCGACGACGTGTCGTTCGATGTCGGACGCGGGCGAACCGTGGCCCTCGTGGGCGAGTCCGGGGCGGGAAAGTCGACGACGGCCTACCTCGTGCTCCGGCTCTTGGAGGCCGACGCGGGTTCGATCGTGCTCGGCGGGACCGACGTGCGGGCGCTCGATCGAAGGGCCCTCCGCCGGTTCCGTACGCAGATGCAGATCGTGTTCCAGGACCCGCACAGCTCGCTCGACCCGCGGGTGTCCGTCGGCCGTTCGGTCGCCGAGCCGGCGAAAGTGCTGTCGGACATGAACCGCTCCGATCGCGAGCGGCTCGCCCTCGAGATGATGGGCCGCATGTCGCTGCGCCCCGAGCTGGCGGAGCGGTTCCCACACGAGCTCTCGGGAGGGCAACTCCAGCGGATCGCCATCGCGCGCGCGCTCATGATCAACCCGGACCTGATCATCTGCGACGAGGCGGTCTCGGCGCTCGATGTCTCCGTGCGGGCGCAGGTGCTCAACCTGTTGATGGACATCCAGGCGGAGTTCGACGTGTCGTACCTCTTCGTCGCGCACGATCTGGCGATCGTCGAGAACATCGCCGACGAGGTCATCGTCATGGAGAGCGGTCTGATCGTCGAGGACGGCCCGACCGACGCGATCTTCGGCAGTCCGACGGCGGAGTACACCAAGGGTCTCCTGAGCGCGATCCCGGTGGCAGATCCTCGCGACCGCACCTGGGGTCCCGCCGCGTGAGCCTCGGCGGTCAGCTCAGCTCGTGTCACCCCCACGACCGCATCAACGAGAGGACGATGTGATGAACACCTTGCGCGGCAAGACCGCCGTGGTCGGCCACGGCCGCACCCCCTTCTACAAGCGCGGCACCTCCCCGGACCCTGAGTTGAAGCTCTGTCTGCGAGCGATCGTGGACGCCTGCACGTCGGCGGGGATCGACCCGAGCGACGTCGACGGCTTCGTCTCGTACGGCTCGGACACGAACGACGCGCAGAAGCTGCTCACCGGACTCGGCACGAAGGAGGTGCGCTTCGACGCGCTGAACTGGTCGCACGGGGGAGGCATCCCCGGCGCCGTGGGCCTCGGTGCGGCGGCGATCATCGCTGGGCAGGCCGAGATCGTCGCGGTGTATCGGGCGATGGCTGAGGATCGGTCCGGCCGGTTGCGGGTCGCGGTCGCCCAATCCGACACCGCCTCGCAGTATCTCGTCAACGGCCTCGACGGACCGATGCAGATGTGCGCGATGCGCACCATGCGGTTGTTCGAGCACGATGGCGTGCCCACCGAGGCCCAGCGGGCGATGGTCATGGCTGCGTACCATCACGCCAGGAACAACCCGGACGCCTACGGCCGGTCGACCGAGATCGACGAGGAGGCGTACGACGAGTCACGTTGGGTGGCGGAGCCGTACCATCTGTTCGACTGCTCGCGCGAGAACGACGCCGCCTTCGCGGTCATCCTCGTCTCCGCCGAGCGGGCCAAGGACTTCGCCGACCGACCGGCCTACGTGCTGTCGGCACCCACCGGGGTCGACCGGGCGTGGGGCGGGTCGGTCGTCGAGAACCACAATCCCTACTCGTCCAGCGGATTCCGCTCGGTCGCCCGACGCCTCTGGGCGGAGTCGGGCTACGGCCCCGCCGACGTCGATGTCACGCAGGTGTACGAGAACAGCTGCGGGATGGGGATCGCCGCGGTGATCGATCACGGCTTCTGCACCGCAGAGAGCTCCGGCGAGTTCTTCCGACTCGAGAACCTGCTGGCGCCCGGCGGCGCGTTTCCGGTGAACACCTCGGGCGGCAACCTCGCAGAGGGTTTCATCCACGGCATGAGCCTGGTCAACGAGGCGGTCCGGCAGATCAGGGGCGAGTCGACCAACCAGGTGCCCGACGCGTCGCTGTCCCTGATGACGGGCGGGCCGGGCGACGTCGTGGTCAGTTCCGCGCTGTTCGGCACAGAAGACACCTTGTGAGTCGCCCTCACCCGTCGGGCAGCCGATGAACCGGCCTCCGGACGTTGCCCTCGTCGGGATCGGCGAGACGGCCTACTACAAGCGCGGCACCGCGCCGTCGTCCGAGTTGATGCTCGCCGTCGAAGCGGTGCTCCGGGCCGCCGACGACGCCGGACTCGACCCGCGCCTGATCGACGGCTTCGCGTCGTTCTCGGACGACCACACCAAACCGACCGCGCTCGCCTCGACGCTCGGCGTCCACGACCTAGCGTTCAGCAACATGGTGTGGGGAGCGGGCGGGGGTGGATGCGCGGCAGCCGTGGGCAACGCCGCGGCCGCAGTCTCGTCCGGCATCGCCGACTACATCGTCGTGTATCGCGGGATCGCGCAGGGAGACGGCGCCAGGTTCGGCGCAGGTGCGTATCCGGGTTCGGGCGAACCACCGTTCCTCGACTTCTTCCCGCACGGGCTGTTCTCGCCGGCGATGGGAAACGCGCTCCAGGTGCGCCGCTTCATGCACGACCACGGGATCACGCAGGAGCCGCTCGCTGCGGTCGCGCTCGCCAGCTACCGCCATGCGCAGCGCAACCCGCGAGCGATCATGCACGGGCGGCCGCTGACGCGCGCCCAGTACGACGCCGCCCGGTGGATCGCCGAGCCGTTCCACCTCTTCGACTGCTGTCAGGAGAACGACGGCGGCGCCGCCGTGATCGTCACGTCGGTCGAACGGGCTCGGGACCTCCGCCCACCGCTCGTGACGATGGTCGGTGGTGCACAAGGCGCCACCCCCAGGTTCGCCGCACGCGACCGGTCGAACCCTGGGTACGGCTCGTCCAACTTCCCCTCCGTGGCGCGGCGGCTCTACGAGCGCACCGGAGTCTCGCCGTCCGATGTCGACGTCGTGCAGTGCTACGAGAACTTCACGGGCTGTGTCGTCACGGCGCTCGTCGAGCACGGATTCTGTGAGGCGGAGGAGGCGAACGAGTTCATGACCGAGGAGCGATTCCACCACGACGGAGGTGGGCTCCCGCTCAACACCAGCGGTGGCAACCTCGCCGAGGCCTACATCCACGGCCTGGAGCTCGTCGTCGAGGCGGTTCGCCAGATGCGCGGCGAGTCGACGGCCCAGGTGCGCGACGCCGAGCTGGGCATGGTGATCGGCGGGCCGTACGACCAGTACGTCAGCAACCTCGTCGTCGCACGGGGCGGTCGGTGACATGAGTGGCGCATCCGGGATCCCCGCGCAGGGCATCCCCCAACCGGGTGACCCCGTGTCGAGCGAGCAGTACTGGAACTGGCTCCGCCGACATCAACTGCGGGTCCAGTCGTGCACGGAGTGCGGGACGACGAGAAACCCGCCGTCGGAGTTGTGCCACGTCTGTCACGCAACGGCGAGCGAGTGGGTCCGCCTCGTACCGGAGGGCCGGGTGTTCTCGTGGACCCGCGTCTGGCACCCGGTCGGTGAGGTGATGCGCGACCACGTCCCGTACCTGATCGTCTGGGTCGAGATCGAGCACCCGGATCGTCCGCGGTTCCTCGGGAACCTCGTCGGCGACGGGCGGCAGCCGGTCGAGATCGGCGATGCCGTGGTCGGCGTGTTCGAGGACCGCCCGGGCGGCACGATCCTGAACTGGGAACCGGTGACGACGTGACCGTCGTGACCGAGACCCTGCGGGTCGAAGAGCGCGATCGGGTGCTCGCGATCACGCTCGATCGTCCGGAGCGGCGTAACGCCATCACGAACACCATGATCCGCGAGCTCCACGAGGTGCTCAGCGACGTCGCCCATCGTCGAGCGGTCTCGGTCGTCACGCTCACGGGCGCCGGCGACTGGTTCTGTCCGGGGGCCGATTTCGAGCACTTCGGTCAGGGCCGCGAGACCGTGCGCGCGGAACGCGAGTGGTTCTCGATCCCCGTCCTCCTCCACGAGATGCCGCAAGTGACGATCGCCGGCGTCAACGGTGGATGTGCCGGCGCCGGCATGTCGTGGGCGTGCGCTTGTGACCTCCGGATCGCCTCGAGCAGCGCGGTCTTCAACACGGCGTTCCTCGCCGTGGCGGTACCGGGTGACATGGGTCTGCCGTGGACGCTCCCGCGGCTCGTCGGCGCATCGAGGGCGCGGGACCTGCTGCTGCGACGCGGCAAGTTCGGGGCGGCCGAGGCCGAGGAATGGGGACTCGTCGCCTCCGTGGTGGCGCCCGACGCGCTCGACGACGTGCTTGCCCGGACCGCCACGACGCTGGCAACGTCCGAGCCGGCAGCGCTCGCCGCGGTCAAGGACAACCTGGTTCGCGCCGAGCGCACCGCCTTCGCCGACTACATCGAACTGGAGACGGAGCGACATCTTCGGATCAGTCGCGGGTCCGGAGCACGACGGGCCTTCCAGGCGCGGGGCGCATCGTGACGGTGTCGGACATCGACGGGGCGACGAAGCCGCTCGACGGCACGCGGGTGATCGAGCTCTCGACGTGGATGGCCGCGCCGAGCGCCGCCGCGGCGCTGGCCGACATGGGCGCAGATGTCGTCAAGATCGAGCCCCTCAGCGGCGACCCCGTACGGGGGATGACCCGCCCCGGCCGTCCGACGGACGGGCGCCCCGAGACCGATGCGTCGTTCCACGCCGACAACCGCGGGAAGAAGTCCGTGGCGGTGGCTATCGATCGGCCGGAGGGCGCAGCGCTCGTCCGGCGACTCGTCGAGGGCGCGGACGTGTTCCTGTGCAACCTCCTCCCGCACCGCCAACTCCGCTACGGCCTCGACGCCGCCGCCCTGCTGGGGTGCAACCCGCGGCCCGTCCACGCGCCGCTCACCGGCTACGGCGCGGACGGGCCCGCCCTCGACCGCCCTGGTTACGACGTGGCGGCG
>CAYGLH010000197.1:0-6812 GCA_964350535.1 uncultured Ilumatobacteraceae bacterium | reverse complement strand
GGAGGCGCGTGACCGGGGTGTGCCGATCCGGATCGGGGTCAACGGCGGGTCGCTCGATCCCGAGCTGTACGAGAAGTACGGCGGGAAGGTCACGCCCGAAGCCATGGTGGAATCGGCGATGGCCGAGGTTGCCTATTTCGACGAGGTCGGGTTCGACCTCATCAAGATCTCGGTCAAGGCCTCCAGCGTCCCGCTGATGGTCGAGGCCTACCGCCAGCTCGCTGACGTCACCGACCACCCCCTGCACCTCGGGGTGACCGAAGCCGGACCGCCCCCGGCGGGGTTGGTGAAGGCCACCGCCGGGATCTCCACCCTCCTGATGGAGGGGATCGGCGACACGATCCGCTACTCGCTCACCGCCGATCCGGTGGAGGAGGCGATCGCCGGCCGTCAGCTGCTCGAGGCGCTCGGGTTGCGCGAGCGCAAGAACGTCGATCTCATTGCGTGCCCGTCATGTGGTCGCGCCGAGGTGGATGTGATCGACGTCGCCAAGCGGGCGATGGACGCCTTCGGCGAGCGTCAGCTCCCGCTGCAGGTCGCCGTGATGGGCTGCGTCGTCAACGGCCCCGGCGAGGCGCGCGACGCCGACCTGGGCATCGCCGCAGGGAACAAGCGCGGGCACCTCTTCATCAAGGGGCAGAACATCGCCGTGGTGCCCGAGGACGAGATGGTCGAGCGACTGGTGGAGTGGGCGGAGTTCATCACCGAGCACGGCACCGAGGCGGCGCTCGAGCGGGTCGACCTCGAGAAGGCCCGTCGCGAGGCGGAGCGCGATCGCGCCAGGTTGCTCGCCGAGCAGGGAACGGACGCCAACCACGCCGGCGAGAAGATCGTCGAGATCCGTCGCACGACGTCGTCGTAGCCGTCCCGGGTCGGCGCTCAGCCCGCGGTGACGACGACGTGCGCGAGGGTCGGGGGCGTCCAGTCGGTGCCGGGTGGCAGGTACCACGTGGTGCCGTCGCTCGAAACGGCCAGCTCGTGGCCGGTCGAGCGGTGTGATCCGCCCGCCCGGAGGCGGCGCAGCTCGACGCCGGCCTCCGGGAGCGGGTACACCCCGCTGCGCGCCGCGCCGGTCATCACCGGGTGCTCGAGTGGCGTGCGATCGAGGATCCGCAGCAACTCGTCCACGTCCACGTGCTTCACGGTGAGCCCACCGCGCACGACGTTGTCGCTCGCCCCCATCAGCTCGATGCCCGCTCCCGACAGGTAGGCGTGGAGGTTGCCCGCGGTGAGGTGCAGCGCCTGACCCGGCTGGAGATGGGCACGGTTGAGCAGGAGCGTCGCCGCCACGCTCGGTTCGCCCGGGTAGCGTCGATCGAGCTCGGTGACGAGCCGGGCCTCCTCGGAGGTCTGCCCACGACACGCTTCGATGATCGGGAGCGGGTCGAGTCGCCCGCGGTAGAGCTCCTCCAGCACGGCCGCCGCCCCGTCGGCTGCGCACAGCGCGGCGACGTCGTGCAGGCCGAGCGAGCGGAGCAGCGTGGCGGCATCGCTGTGGGGGCGCAGGCCGCACAGCGCGTCGAACGGCGTCAGGGCCACGATCAGCTCGGGCTTGGCCCGATCGTCCGGGTACACCCCGCGGGCGAACCCGTCGACCGCCTGGTCTGCGTCGGGGTGCACCTGGAGCGACAGCGGCTCGGCCGCCGCCAACACCTTGAGCAGGTAAGGGAGAGGCCCCGACACCTCGTCCAACGGGGCACCGTTCGCCAGGACGGTGGGACCGTTCGGGTGCGTGCCGAGCCAGAGCTCGGCCCACGGTCGCCCGTCGGGTTGGAGCCCGAGGAGCCGTGGGATGAACGCCCGATCGCCCCAGGCGTAGTGCTGCACGGAGCCCGTCACCGCGATCGGTCGAGGTCCCATGCCCCTGATGGTACGCCCTGAGCTGGGATGACGCGTCGTGCAGACACTCTCCACAGAGCCTCCACATGCTCTCCAAGACCCTCGGCGGCCCCTCCTTCATGCTCGCGGTCGTACCCGGCGGAACCGCTGCCGGCACCGCCCAGGAGACAACCCGCGATGACCACCACCGAGACCCCCGAGACCCAGGCGCTGCCCAACGGCGTCAACGTCGAAGCCCTGCTGGGCGCCCGCGAGGCGTTCAGCGGCGACACCACGCTCACCCGCTTCACGTGGCGCGCCCGCAACGAGTGGGTCAACGGCACCCACAGCCGGACCACGATCGAGGACTTCTACGGCGTCGGCGGCGAGCAGTCGCACGATCGCCCGCAGGTCCATCACGCCGACCACCCGGCCCTGTTCGCCGCGGAGGACGCCGACTCGACGCCCGTCGAGTTCGTCCTGCACGCGCTGGCCGCCTGCCTGACCGGCGGCGTCGCCTCGGTCGCCGCCAACCGCGGCGTCACGCTGCACTCGGTGACGTCGGTGCTGGAGGGCGACATGGACCTCCAAGGCATCCTCGGCATGGACCGCGAGGTGCGCAACGGCTACAGCGCCGTCCGCGTGCGGTTCGAGATCGACGCCGACGCCACCGATGAGGAGGTCGCCTCGATCGTCCGCCAGTCGCAGAAGCGCTCGGCGGTCTACGACATCCTCACCGGGAACGTGCCGGTCGAGATCGACGTCGCCACGAAGTGACCCTCCGTCCGCCAGCTCCGGGCGGCTGCGCCCGCCCGGAGCCGGACGTCCCGCCTCACCCGACCCCCAGTCCCACCTGACTCCCGTCCCCTGAACCCCACCATCCGAGAGGAGATCGCCATGACCCGAGCGACGCACATCCCCGCCGTCATCGTCGGCGCCGGCCAGGCCGGGCTGGCGATGAGCTACGCCCTGACACAGCGCGGCGTCGACCACGTCGTGCTCGAGCGCGGGCGGATCGGCGAGCGCTGGCACTCCGAGCGGTGGGACTCGCTCCGCCTGCTCACGCCGAACTGGATGACCCGCCTGCCCGGCTACAGCTACGGAGGGACCGACCCCAACGGCTTCATGACGATGCCCGAGGTGGCGCGATTCTTCCACGACTATGCCCGCTCGTTCGATGCCCCGGTGCTCGACGAGACGCCGGTCCACTCCGTGCGGGCGACGGCCGCCTTCCCCGACCGCTACCGGCTCGACACGGCCGAAGGGGCGATCACCTGCGAGCACCTGATCGCTGCCACCGGCGCGTGCGCCAGCCCGAACATCCCCGGAGCGATCGCCCGATCGACCGCCGCACGCATCTTCCAGATCAGCCCGAAGCACTACCGTCGGCCCTCGCAGCTGCCCGACGGGGGTGTGCTCGTCGTCGGCGCCTCCGCCTCCGGCGTCCAGATCGCCCGCGAGCTGCACATGTCCGGACGGCCGGTGACGCTCGCCGCCGGATCCCACATCCGGTTGCCGCGACGCTACCGCGGCCTCGACATCCACGACTGGTTCGAGATGATGGGGACGCTCGACCGACGGGCCGTCGACGAGCGCGACCTCGACGCGGCGCGACGCGGGCCGTCGCTGCAGCTCGCCGGTACCCCGGACGGCCGCAGCCTCGATCTTGCCGAGCTCCGCGCCATCGGCGTCAGGCTCGCCGGCCGACTCGAGACGATCGACGGCGAGCACGCCCACTTCGACGGCGGGTTGGCGAGGTCGGTGGCGGCTGCCGACGACGCCTACGACCACCTGCTCGACCGCATCGACGACTGGGCGTCGGCGAACGGGCTGGCGAGCGAGATCGGGCCCGACGACCGGCAACCGCACCTCGACGTCGGCGTCGAGCCGCGCCGCGCCGACCTCGCCCGCGAAGGCATCTCGACGATCGTGTGGGCCACGGGCTACCGCCCGGACTACACCTGGCTGGACCTCCCCGCCGTCCGTCACGACGGCACGATCTCCCACGACGGCGGCGTGGTCCCCGACAGCCCCGGCCTCTACCTGATGGGACTGCCGGTGATGCGAACCCGCACGTCGACCTTCATCGACGGGGTGGGTCGCGACGCCGAGGCGCTCGCCGACCACCTGGTCGGGGCGCGTCGTCCATCGGCGGCCAGGGGTACGGTGATGGCATGACGCCGGAGGAGCTCGAGCTCATCGCGAGCGATGGTCGGGCCGTCCGCGCCTGCGCCAACGACTTCTCCGGGGCCTTCTATGCCACGCTGTTCGACGTCGCGCCGGAGACGCGCGGCCTGTTCCCCGACGACATGACGCAGCAACGCGGCAAGCTCGTCGACGAGCTCGAGTTCCTGATCGATGCGGCTACCGATCGCGACGCTGTCGGCTTCGACGTGTTCATCGCGCGAGCGCGCGACCTCGGGCGCCGCCACGCCTCGTATGGGGTCACCAACCGCGACTATGCGCCGGTTGGCGTGGCGCTGAACGCCGCGCTCCGATCGTGCGTGCCCGAGTGGGACGATCAGCACGTCGCCGCGTGGGCGAAGCTCTACCGATTGATCGCCGACGTCATGCGCGAAGGCGCCGAGACGATGTCGGCCGAGCTCACGTCGTCGTGACTCACCGCGAGATCGCGGCATCGCGAGCAGCGACGTCGGCGAGCCGGACGTAGCCGATCCGCCGATAGTCGTCGGCGATCGATGGGAGGTCAGCGGGATCGCCGAGGTCGGCGAGGACGTCGACATGACGGCTGACGATCGGCCACAGGACGCCCTCGATCTGCCCAGCCAGGCTGCCGATCCGTTCCGCCGTGACGTCGGCCGCGCCCGCGAGTGCCGCCATCGCCGACAGCTCTGCCTCGGTGACCAGCGCCCCGATGGCGGCGGCCTCCTCTGCTGCCGGCAGGAGATGCTCGAGCGCACGCTCGCGCTGCTCGGTGTCGATCCACACCTCGGCGAGGGCGAACACGAGCGAGAACCGGAGCTGACCGCCGAGGTCGGCCAGCCCCTCGGCAGCGACGTCGGCCCGCCGCGCTGCGGCTTCGGCGTCGCCGAGATGGAGCTCGGCGCGAGCGACGAGCGCGGTCATCAGCGGCTCGGCGTGCAGCAGGTTCTGGCTCTGCACCGCGGCGAGCGGCGTGGTCAGCATCTCCCGGGCCGCCCGCGGCCGACCCGACGCGAGCTCGACGCGTGCCGCGGCCATCGGCAGCCACGCGAGCAGCGTGCGCCGGCCCGCCGGCAGGTGTTCACGGATCAGCTCCGACGCTGTTGCCATGTCGCCGAGCGCGGCGTGGGCGGCGATCGCCGTGCTGCGCGCCACCTCCAACCCAGGCTGGGCCGTGGCCGGCGCGAGCCGAGCCGACTCCCGCTCGTGGGTGTCGAGCAGGTCGACCGCCTCGTGCAGCCGGCCCCGGAGCGTCAGGGCTTGGGCGACGGCGCGCAGCACCTCCAGACGCTGCAGCGGGTCGAGATCGTCGTCGAGCACGTCGCGCTCGGTGAGCACCCGGTCCGCCCGTCCCATGAAGCCCTGCAGCGCCAAGCGATGGGTCGTCAGGACGGCGCGCTGACCCGACGGCGCCTCCGACTCGGCCTGCTCGAGCAGCTCGATCGCCTCGTCGTATCGGCCGCGCACGTGGAACCGGATCGTGGCCCGCCGACGCTGCACGGTCGCCGCCGTGCGCGCTTCGAGCTGTGTCCGATCGATCTGGCCGAGCAACTGTTCGGCGCGATCCATCTGGCCGCGCCGGAAGGCGAGCTCGGCCCGCAGTTGGCGGCCTTCCATCTCGCCGCCGTTCCGTTCCAGATAGGCGAGCAGGATCTCGGCGGTCGGCCCGTCGGCCGCGCCGACCGCTGCCCTCGAGGCGGCCAGCACCTCGGCGACCGGCGGCGTGTCGCCGATCTCGACGGTCCATCGGACCCGCCGCAGCTCGTCGAGGTTGTCGAGCCGACGGCCCTCCAGGCCGCGCACGAGGCGCGCCTTGTGGCGCCGTGCTCGGAGCGTTCCGAGCCGCTGGAGCAACAGCAGTGCGACATGTGGCTGGGCCAGCGTGAGGCGCGGCTGTCCCTCCGGCTGGTCCAGCGCCAACAAGCCGTGTCGGTCCAGCGCGTCGAGGGCGTCGGCCCCGATCAGTTCGGTGGCCACGTCGAGATCGAGGTCGCCCGCGATGGCCAGGAGCTCGGCGCCGGCGACCACCTCGGGGTCGAGGTCGAAGATCGCGATGGGGTCCTCGCCGGGGGCGCCGATCGTCGGCTCGATCGGCGCGACGAGTCGCCAGACCCCTTCCTGGCGATCGAGCACCCGGCTCGCACGACACGTCTCGACGAGGTCTTGGAGTGCGCCGGGGCGTCCCTGTGCCAACGCGGTGAGCTGGCTGAGGCTGCGGTAGTCGATCGGACCCTCCAGGGCGCGATAGAGGAGGACGTCGAGGTCGGTGTCGTCCAACGCCGCCAGCTCGATGTGCCGGAGGTGGCCGCTGCGGACCAGCCCGTCGTGGGCCAGCTGGGTGCCGGCGGCGGTGCGCTGGGTGAGCACGGCGAACACCGTGCCCGAGCCGACGAGCGACCCGATGAGGGCGGCGGAGAGTTCGTCGACGTAGAACGCATTGTCGACGAGCAGGACGAGCGGTTGGGTGCCGGCGCGCGCCTGCAGCGCGGCGCGGGCGCGCTGGAACACGACGGCGCGGGCCATGTCACCCTCGTGGGCGACCGCGTCGAGCACGTCGGGTGGGAGGAGGTGGGCGAGACAGGCGAGTGGGACCCCTTCGGCGTCGGCGTGGGCGCTCGCCTGGGCGGTGGGCAACCCCGCACGGGCCGCCCGTTCGACGCATCGTTGGGCGAGCCGCGTCTTGCCGATGCCCGACGGCCCGGTGAGGAGGATGCCGTGGCACGAGGGGTCGGCGAGACAGCGGTCGATCTCGTCGATCTCGTCGTGGCGTCCGACGAGCGGCCAGCGGTCCTCGGGGCGCGACCCGGTCGACGACGGCGCAGCGTCGGGGT
>CAYGLH010000196.1:1912-6817 GCA_964350535.1 uncultured Ilumatobacteraceae bacterium | reverse complement strand
CGCAACGACGAACAGGTCATCGAGTACCTCGCGTCGTGGCTCGCCGGCGTTGCGTCGAAACACCTGGGTTCAGGCGTCGACCGGACAGGACGCGCCATCAGCCTGGAGATCTGCGCTTCGGTGTGACGCGCGGCGACCAACGCCCACCACCACACCAGCGATGAGCGAACATCCGGCATGACGGAACCTCGCTCATCGGAACGGCCATCGCAACGGCGAGCGGGCGGCGGTCACGGGGCGATGGCGTCGGCGAGGACGTCGGGGAAGCGATCAGGTGTGCACGACAGCACGGTGGCGCCGAGGGACCGGAGGGCGTCGGCGTGGTGCTGGTCGTGGGCCGGCGTTCCCTCATCGCTGAGGGCGAGCAGCACCACCACGGTCACGCCGGACGCCACGAGCTCGCCGACCCGACGGAGCATCAGCGAGGAGTTGCCGCCCTCGAACAGGTCGCTGATCAGGAAGAGGACGCTGTCGCGCGGCCGGTCGATGGCCTGGGCACACGCCACGAGTGCGTTGGCGATGTCGGTGCCACCGCCGAGCTGCACGCCGAACAGCACCTCGACCGGATCGTGCAGCTTGTCGCTGAGATCGGCCACGGCCGTGTCGAAGGCGAAGAACCGGGTGCGCAGCGTGGGCAACTGGGCGAGCACGCCGGCGAACAACGAGGCGTAGACCACGCTGTCGGCCATCGACCCGGACTGGTCGACGGCGATCACCACGTCGCGGGCCAGGCTGCGCTGCCGCCGACCGTGGCCGATGAGCCGCTCGGGCACGACCGTGCGGTGCTCGGGGATCCAGTGTCGGAGGTTGGCGGCGATCGTGTGCGACCAGTCGATGTCGCCGGGGCGTGGCCGGCGCGTGCGTGTGGACCGGGCCAGCGCGCCGCGCACCGCCTGGCGCGTCTGGTCGGTGAGCCGCTGCTCGAGGTCGGCGAGGACGCGCGCGATCACCTGCCGGGCGGTGGCGCGCGTCTCGTCGGGGAGGGCCCGGTTCAGCTCGACCAGCAGCGTCACGAGATGGAGGTCGGGTTCGACGGTCTGCAGCATCTCGGGCTCGAGCAACAGCTGACGGAGGTCGAGGCGTTCGATCGCATCGCGCTGCATGATCTGCACCATCGGCGTCGGGAAGTAGCGACGGACGTCGCCCAGCCAGCGCATCACCCGTGGGCTGGAGCGGCCGAGTCCGCCCTGCCGTCCTTTCGATCGCCCGCGCGAGGCGTCGTCGCGGGCGTCGTACAGCGCGCCGAGGGTGGCATCGACGCGTGCGTCGTGCGGGGACAGTTGCGGTCGCCCGCCACCCGGCTGCCCGCCGCTCCCCCGTTCGCCCTCCGACGCGCCCGTCCCGGCGGCATCGGATCCGCCGTCGGCCCCCTGACCGTCGTCGGCACCGGCTGCGTCGCCGTCCGCCCCGCCGCGCCGTGCCGCGTCGGCGGCCGCGGGGTCGGGGTCGATCTCCGGTTCGGCGGCCCCACCGAGGACCAACCGCCACCGCCGCCACCGCTCGGCGTCGGAGACCCGGGGCAGCGGTGCGGGTCGGGCGGTGCTCACCGCGCCGCCTCCATCTCGCCGGGATCGTCGACGGGCAGGCCGAGCAGGTGCCGCACCGTGACGAGCACCGCCGCGGCGCGGTCGGCGTCGACGTCGTCGCCGAACCCGACCCGAGCATCGGACTCGTCGCCGGTCAACAGGCTCATCAGCTGCCGCCGCTCGGCGGGTTCGAACGCGCCGAACGTGCGCCGGAGCAGCACCAACGAGGCGTCGAAGTCGTCGGGCGTCAGCGACGACAGCCAGCGGTCGATCACGCCCCGGAGGTCGCCGTCGTGCAGCAACACGGTGCCCGAGCCCGCCAGGAACCCCTCGACGAAGGCGGCACCGACCGCAGGGGGCGTGCCGGGCGACAACGCGCGCGACAGGCGTCGCTCGACGACGGCGGCAGACCACTGCCCACCGTCGTGCAACAGGCGGCTGGCGCGCCCCTGCACCATGCCGTGGGAGCGCGGCGCGTCGGCGACGCGTCCGAGCACCGCCGGAAAGGCGCCGCGCCGTTCGGGATGGTCGAGCATCGCCAGCGCCGCGGCGACCGCGCCGAGACGTTCGACCATGGCCGCCGCCGCATCGTCGTCGAGGGTCGCGCAGGCGGGTTCGAGGCCGGCGACGATGCGCACGGTCATCCCGTCGAACACCGACCGCAACGAGGAGGCATCGGTCCCCCGCACGTCGCCGTAGCGGAGGGCATTGGCGAGCGGCACGACGACGTCCATCAGGTCGCCGATGTCGGGGTCGGTCGCCGCCAGGTCGGACAGCCGACGCACGCTCGGGGCGACGGCGTCGGGAAGGTCGGCGAAGAGCGCCCGTTCGAGCACGCCGACGAGGTCGGTCACGCCGGTCGCCGCCGCAGCATGCTCGACGAGCCGCGCGGTGGCCGCCGCTTCGACGGTGGTGCCGTAGGCCGAGCGCTCGATGATGCGCACCGACAGGTCCGGGTCCCACGCCAGCCGCCAGGTCTCGCGGAACGTCCCCGAGGTGCCCCGCCCCTCCTCCGGCACGCCCCACGGGACGCCCAACGCCAGTAGGCGGTGGAGCAGCCGCGACTTGCGCCCACCGGTCGGCGTGCGCAGGTCGACCTCGAGGATCCGCTCGCCGTCCTCCGGCTTGAGGCGAGCGGACCGCTGCTGCTTGGCGAGGTCGCGTGCCAACGGCACCTGCGGCGCGGTGTCGGGCACCGAGCCGAGCGCGTCGCCCACCACCAGCTCGGACTCGATCACCGCCAGGCCGCCCATCACGGCATCGGCGGCGTCGAGCACCTCGGCGAGCCCCGGACGTGGACGCTGCCGCAACGCCGCCAACCCGTCGGCCAGGCGAGCCGCACCGATGAGGTGGTCGGGCGACGCCGGGAGCCCGCGCCGGCGCAGTGTGTGGGCGGTGTCGACGAAGAACCTCGCCACCCCGTCGGGGCCCGGGTTGGCGAACACGTGGGCGTACCACCCCGGGCTCTCGATCCCGGCGCCGTACCCCGAGCGGGTGGTCAGCCGGCGATGGCTCCACGGGACCCACGCGGTGGCCACCTTCACCTTCGGCATCCCGCGCAGGGTGGCGGTGTCGGCGGTGGCGGTGTGATCGTCGACGCCGAGGGCAGGAACGTGCCAGGCGCCGCACACCACGGCGACGTCCTGGTGCCCTTCCCGAACCGCGGCGCGGATCGCCCGTCGCATGTGCGCCTCACGACGCTGCTCGAACCGGCTGGGAACGGTGCCGCCGCGCGCCGCCGCCATGGCCTCGGCCACCGCATCGAACGCCGGCGCGCCGTCGCCGCGATGCTCGATGACGTCCTCCCACCACCGCTCGGGGTCGGGGTCCCCCGCCGCTGCGGCGAGCTCGCGCAACGGGTCCGGATGATCCGCCTCGCCGAGCAGCTCGGCGGACACGTCGCCCGCCGGCTCGTGGGCGAGCATCACCGCGAGCGGGAGATCGATCGGCCGCACCTCGACGCCGCGGTCGAGCGCCCACCGGATCGCCTGCCACTCCGGGCTGAACGCGGCCATCGGCAGGAACGCAGCATGCGACGGCCGGGCGACCTCCCAGCCGAGCAGCGACACGGGTGGCACGAGCCCGTCGGCGACCCACGGCAGCAGGCGCTCGACGTCGGCGGGGAGCTCGATCAGCACCACGCCGGGCGAGATGTCGTCGAGGGCGCGCACCACCGACCGCGCCGACCCCGGACCGTGGTGACGGATGCCCAGACGATGAACGGGCATCGGCTACTCGTCGAGGGCTCGGCAGGCGTCGTAGAAGTCGCCCCAACCGGAGCGGTCGCGCACGACCCCTTCCAGGTACTCGCGCCAGGCCACCGCGTCGTGGACCGGATCGCTGACCACCGCGCCGACGATGCCCCCGGCGACGTCGGACGGGGTGAGCGCTCCCGACCCGAAGTGGGCGGCGAGTGCCACGCCGTTGGTGACGACCGAGATCGCCTCGGCGGTGGACAGCGTGCCGCTCGGCACCTTGAGGCTGGTGCGCTCGTCGGCGGTGACGCCCTCGCGCAACTCGCGGAAGATGGTGACGACGCGGCGGATCTCGTCGGCCGCCTCGGGCACGGCCGGCAGCGCCAGTGCGACGCCCAGCTCGGCGACCCGTCGACTGACGATGGAGATCTCCTCGTCGAGCGTCGACGGCAACGGGAGCACGACCGTGTTGAAGCGTCGCCGCAGGGCGCTCGACATCTCGTTGACGCCCCGATCGCGGTCGTTGGCGGTGGCGATGAGATTGAACCCGCGCACGGCGGCGACCTCGGTGTCGAGCTCGGGGAGCGGGAGCACCTTCTCGGAGAGGATGGTGACGAGCGCGTCCTGCACCTCGGGCGGCATCCGCGTGAGCTCCTCGACGCGCACGATCGTGCCGGCGCGCATCGCCCGGTAGACGGGCCCGGGGACGAGGGCCTGCTCGCTCGGACCTTCGGCGAGCAGGCGGGCGTAGTTCCACCCGTAGCGGAGCGTCTCCTCGGTGGTGCCGGCGGTGCCCTGCACCAGGAGGGTGGAGTCGCCGCTGATCGCCGCGGCGAGATGCTCGCTCAGCATGGTCTTGGCGGTGCCGGGGACACCGAGCAGCAGGAGGGCGCGGTCGGTGGCGAGGGTGGCGACGGCGATCTCGACGAGCCGTCGCTGGCCGACGTACTTCGGGACGATCACGGTGCCGTCGGCGAGCGTGCCCCCGAGCACGTACTCGACCACCGCCCATGGCGACAGCTTCCACCCGGGCGGGCGCGGGCGGTCGTCGAGCGCCGCGAGGGCGGCCAGCTCGGCCGCGTCGTGCTGTTCGGCGTGCGGCCGGAGGACGTCGAGCGCTTCGGTCATCGGAGGCCGACGTTACCCGTGGGGTGTCACACCCCGACGGGCCTCGGCGAGCACCG
>CAYGLH010000196.1:0-1812 GCA_964350535.1 uncultured Ilumatobacteraceae bacterium | reverse complement strand
AGCTCCTCGAGCATCAGCCGGCGGGTGGTCGCCAGGTCGGCCAGCGAGGACGCGATGCCGGCGCCCGGTGAATGCGGATCGACGGCTTCGAGCACCTCGGCGACGTCGCCGAGTCCGTCGGGCCGGACGCGCGCCAGGAGGTTCACCAGTACGGCCCGATGGGACGTGCCGAACCCACCCTGCTCGAGGCCTTCACCGACGACACCGCCCGTCTGCGCTCCGGGCGCCACCAGCAGCTCGTGCAGCTCGGGTGGGATCGGCAGGTCGGGCAGCGTCCGGAGCGCATCGGGGTCGACCCGCGCTCGGACGCCACCGGACTGCAGCTCCGGCAGGTGACCGAGCAGCCACGGACCGAGCGGGCCGGCCGCGACGAGCGCCCGGGCGCGCCGCAGCTCGTCGCGACGGTGACGGATCAGCACCGCCGGGACCAGCTCCGGAGCCAACCGCCATCCACTCTCGATCAGCGTGACCATCCACTCGTCCTCGAGCACCGACCAGGAGGCGACGACGTGCCGCCAGCGGCGCGCCGCGGCCGCCGGGCACGGGGGCCGTTCGTCGTCGGGGGGCGGTTGGAGCGGCGCAGCCGCGGGCGCGGGCAGCACTGCGGCGCGTCGGACCGCCGCACACGCAGCGACTTGGGCCAACATCCGTTCGGACGTCGCGGTCCGGGCGGTGTCGGCGACCAGGTCGTCGATCAACGCCGGGGGTGGTGGTGGCTCGCGGCGGTCGGTGCCGAGCAGGGCGGTCGTGACCAGTTCGCGCCAGTGCTCCTCGAGCGCGGCGGGCGGGGACCCGGATGCGGTCATGCTGCGGCCACGAACGACGGGTCGGCGCGCGGCCCGAGATCGTGCGCAGGCTGCCCGTCCTCGTCACCGAACACGGTGAGCGGGATCACACCGTGCGGCGTCCACTCGAAGCTGACCGGCACCGGAGCGCCGGCGGAGACGGCGAGGAGCCCGGCGAGCCCGGTGGTGTGCTGGTGGTCGGGATGGATCGGCAGCGAACCGGTGGTGTCGGTCAGCACCCACCGTTGATCGCGACGCGCCAACGATGCGCGCGCCATGGCCGGCACGCGATCGAGCCATGGCTCGCGGACGAGCATCGTCCCGAGCTCGGTGCAGGCGTCGGCCAGGGTCGCTGTCGGCACCTCGTCGACGGTGGCCGGGCGCGGGTCACCCAGTCGCCGGCCGACCAGGGCTCGCACGGCGGGGCCCGGGTAGCGGTGCAGGTCGGCGCCGACGACGTCGCCCACACGCAGCGAGTCGTCGAGGCTCTGCTGGTACGCGGCGAAGCTGAGGACGAGTGCCCATCGTCCCGACGAGACGCCTCGCAGCCAGTGCCGTCGGACCTCGATGCGGTCCTCGCGCTGGTCGCTGCGGCCGGCGACGAGCCAGCGGTCGGTGTCCGGCACACCCGCCAGCACGTCGGCCTGGCGGACCTGCCACCCGACGCTGGTGGCCACGCTGTCGGCGAGGGGGGACGGCAGCGAGCCGAGCCGACGGCCGGCGGTGGCCAGGAGGTGCAGCATGCCGAGCTCGGCGAGCAGGTCGTCGTGCCAGTCGGGCGATGCCCCGACGACCCCGGCCAGTCGGCGGATGCGGTTGGCGAGGCTCCCCGCCTGCGCGTCGACGAGGCGCGCCGCCAACGCGTCCCAAGTGGCGTAGCTCGCCACCGCCGGGTCGGCGAGTCCGGTGCGGATCCGGTCGTCGAGCCAGCGGTCGAGCTCGGCCAGTCCGGCGGCCATGCGCGCCACCCGGTCGTCGCGTGCCGCATCGCGGTCGGGATCGCGGTCGTCGACCGGCGGAGGAGGCG
>CAYGLH010000195.1:6200-6869 GCA_964350535.1 uncultured Ilumatobacteraceae bacterium | reverse complement strand
TTCCCATGCAGCGGCTCGGACGAGCCGAGGAAGTCGCCGAGCTCATTGCCTGGCTCGCCTCCAACCGATGCAGCTTCTCGACGGGCGCCGTCTACGACATCAGCGGCGGTCGAGCGACGTACTGACACCGGGCTCGGCAATCGCACCGAGTCCCGTCGTGCTGTCAAGAGGTCGTTCCGTCGACGAAGCGTTGCACGAGTCGGCCGGCGCGGAAGGCGTCCCACAGCAGGGCTGGGGAGTCAGCGTGCATACAGGAGTTCGCGTGTCGCCTCGATGCGTTCGAGGAAGTAGGGGTTGCGCACGCTCGGACGGGTGATGAGATCGACTCGACGATCGAGCACTGCTTCGAGCGCCTCCTTGAGTCCGAAGTAGTCGTCGGCGTACGACGACGCTGTCGGGTCGGTGAACTCGACGAGGAAGTCGACGTCGCTGGTCTCGAGGTTGAAGGCTTCACCGAGGGCGGAACCGAGCACGTCGAGCCGCGCTACACCGAACCGTTGACAGAGTGCTGCGATCTCGCTGCGGTGTTCGTCGATGACATCCGGCACCGTTCGGCCCCTCGCTCTCGGTCAGAGTCCCACCGTATGCCAACCGCGGTCGGCCAGATCCTCTCCGAATCTGGTGACGCGTGTCGCCGGCTCCACGAATCCGTCGCCCGGCTCGTCCTCC
>CAYGLH010000195.1:0-6167 GCA_964350535.1 uncultured Ilumatobacteraceae bacterium | reverse complement strand
GTGTGGGGCTCAGGCGCGGCGGTCCGCGCCGTGATCGGGATGTCGCCGCTGATGGTGAACGGCCATCACGACGAGTCCCGCGTCGCGGACGCGATAGCGAATCGCCCAGTCGAAACCGCTCATCGCAACCTTGCGCTCGGCGACATTGCCCGCAGCGTCCCATGCGATCGGGGATCCGCTGTTGGGCCAGCGCCGGGCACGATCGACCGCTCGCTCGACGGCGCCGAGGAAGCGGTCACCGAGCCCGGGCTGCTGGTCCTCGTGCCACGCCCACGCCTCGACGATGTCGGCTTGCGCGAGATCGAGGTACCGGACGTCGAGGCTCACGCCTGTCGCTGGGCGCGATGCTCATCGACTCGTTCGAGCACTTGCTCCCACGTGACGAGCTCGGCTTCACCTGCGTCGAGGAGGGCGGCGCGGCGCGCCGTTTCCTCGGACCACGAGTGATCCACGGCGGCCTCGTCGACGTGCTCGTCGTCGAGGCTTGCCAGCAGTTCCGACGCGAGCCGCGCCCGGTCTGGCGCAGGCAGTGCCAGCACCTCCTGGCGCAGATCGTCGGCGGTCTTGGCCACGACGGAATCGTACCCGGCGTCGTCACGTCGGATGGCCGCACCAGCAGGCGGTACGGCGACTCCTCGTACGCGGATCGGTGAGTGATCGGGGCGAACCGGCTTCGGCCACGCTCGGTGGTGGCGTTCAGGAGTCCGTCTGGCGCCTTGTCCATCCCTACTCATCCCTACAACTCGGCGGATCGAGGCGGATCGGTCGGACCAGCCGGACGGAACTCACCTGGTCAGCGCACTGCGCGACCTCTCGAAACCCCGTCCGGACACCCGGCGGTGAACCACACGATCTTCGAAGGCACGTCCGAGATCCAGCAGCTGGTGATCTCCCGGGCCATATCAGGCCTGCGTATCGAGTGATTCTGGCGCGGTCCGACCCGGCGATCTGGGTCGTATCCGTCCCGCCGACAGTATCTGGTCTGTTTCCGTCCCGGCTTCCGGGACGGAAACGATCCAGATCGCATCACCTGAAGCCGTGGAGCGCGTCGCGTCTGCGCGCTCCGTTCGTCGCCCGCGACGGCCGCTGCGGCTCGTCGCGCCGCGGTCACACCTGCGCGACGGCGTGGTGGTAGGCCTCGTCGAGTTCGGCGAGGACGCCGTCGTCCGGTGGGGGTTGGTGGTCGAGGTGGATGCTCCGGAGCTCGTCCATGAAGCGTGCGGCCATCTCGGGGCCGCCGTCGGCGAGGAGTTGGGCACGGATGGTCAGCTCCGGTGCAGTCGGGAGCCAGCGTGCCCCCCACGCCCCGAGCTCGACGATCAGCGGGACGAGTTCGATCGCGGCTTCGGTGAGGAAGTAGTCGACCTTCTGACGGTGACCGGGTACTGGGTGGCGGCTGAGGAGACCGGCGTCGGTGAGCTTCGCGAGGCGCGATGCCAGGACGTTGCTCGCGATGCCCTCGAGGGAGTTGCCGAGGAGCTCGCGGAACCTCGTACGCCTGCCGAACATCACGTCTCGGAGCACGACGAGGCTCCAGCGGTCGCCGAGCAGCTCCATGGTCATGTTGATCGGACAGCCCGAGCGTCCGTCGGGGACCGTCAGCTCCTCGTGCCCGACCGGTTGCGGCATGAGAGCAGTGTAGCTAGGGTTCTCATCAACCGCTTGCAAAGTGCAATCGGTCGAACGGAACAGAGAGCGCGCATGGCACAACGGGTCAGAGTCCAGAGCTTCACCGTCTCCCAGGACGGGTACGGGACCGGTGAGGAACAAACCCTGGAGCGGCCCTTCGGTCACGCCGATCCGGCCGAGTTGATGGCGTGGAGGTTCGACACTGCGAGCTGGCCCGGACGCACCGCGCCCGGCGGATCTCGTGGGATCGACGACTACTTCGAGCGTGACTTCGCCGTCGGAATCGGTGCCGAGATCATGGGCCGCAACAAGTTCGGCCCGCAGCGCGGCCCGTGGGCCGACCACGAGTGGGTCGGCTGGTGGGGTGACACACCGCCGTTCCACACGCCGGTGTTCGTGCTCACCCACCACGAGCGGCCGTCGATCACGCTCGCCGATACCACGTTCCACTTCCTCGACGCGTCACCAGCGGACGCCGTCGAGCGAGCCAAGGTTGCAGCGGGGGAACTCGACGTGCGCGTCGGCGGCGGCCCGACGACCGTCCGCTCGTTCATCCAGGCAGGACTGGTGGACGAGCTCCACGTCGTCGTCGCGCCCATCACGCTCGGCGGCGGGGTGCGGTTGTGGGAACACCCGGACGAGCTCGACGACCGGTTCCGCCACGAGACCATCCCCAGCCCCAGCGGCGTCACCCATCACCTCCTGTGGCGCGAGCACCCGACGAGCGGACAGGACCGGTGAGCACATGACCATCAACCGCGTCCTCGCAGTTGTCGCCGTCAGCGACTTCGACGTCAGCTGCGAGTGGTACACACGCCGCATCGACACGCCGCCCACCAATGTGCCCATGCCCGGCAACCTCGCCGAATGGCGCGTCACCGACACCGGCTGGCTCCAGTTCTTTCGCGATCCAGAGCGGGCGGGCACCAGCATGGTCAACTTCGCCGTCGGGGATCTCGACCGTCACCGCGCCGACCTCCACGCCCGCCGCATCGACACCGACGACATCATTGCGGTCAACAAGGGAGTCAGGCTCTGCTCGCTCAAGGACCCCGACGACAACACGATCACCCTGATCGGGAGCTTCCGTGAGCGCTACTGAGCCGCTCTCGATCATCGTCGCCGGCCCGTGGAACAACGCGATCCGGTGGCCACACCGACGCCGGTTGAACGCCGTCACCTCCGATGAGTGAGCTGACGGGATGGCGTCGTTTCACTCATCGATGGTGACCGGGGTCAGAACATCTGGTCGCCCGGGAGCGCGGCGGCTTGGCGGATCCAGTCGCGTACGAGTTCGTCGTCGATCTCGTCGCCGTCGTGGATGTTCGAGTACCGAACCGCCGGATACTTCGACGTCGCCGGTGGCGGTGGGTCGAGGTCGCCGCCGTTGAGCCAGGTGACCTTCACGTACTTGGTCATGCAGTGCATGCTCAGGAACCAGCCGTTGTCCTCGATGCCGTAGAACGGCGAGTTCCACCGAACCGCCTGGGCCACGTCGGGCACCTCGCCGAGGATCAGCGCGTCGAGGTGGCGGCCGATCTCGCCCTTCCAGCCCGGCATCGCATCGAGATATGCCTGGACCGGCCCGCGACCGTCACCCTTCGCGATCTGCGGGTTCCCGCCGGACAACAGCACCGTCCCGTCTGGCAACTTCTCCATCGGCATGTGATCGTGCTCCTTGCGGGTCGAGGTGCGCCGTCGAGCGCGAGCCGGATGCCGGCGTACACGGCCGGCGGCACCAGTATCGCCGACAGCCCGGCACCACCGGACTGTGGTGTGCATCCGGAGTGGCCTGCGTGGGCCCGACGCTGGCCTCGGCTGGAGCGCTGTCGCTCCTGCTGCTGGGGAGCCCGCCCGATGGGGAGGCGCATCAGCGGTTCGCCGTTGCGTCGCTCACCGTCCCAACCGAAGCCGGCAGCGGCGTCGGCACGGTGCGCAGCACGGTTGTCCGGGGTGCGCGGACACTCATCCGGCGATTCGCGACTGCTCACGCTCCCGGGACGGGCACCGCGGACACGACCACCTCGCCGCTGCGCCGGATTCGCGCCCACGTCATGCGTGTGGCGGGTTCGCGACGGGTACGTTTCCCGCGACAACAACCTTTCGTAGCCCCCGGAGGTCAGCGTGTTGCTCGGTGTGCTGGCGATCATCGCCGGCGTGACTGCCCTTGCGTGGGCTGCGGATCAGTTCGTCCTCGGCGCGGCACGGGTTGCCCTCATCCGCAACGTGCCGGCGCTCGTCGTCGGCGTCGTCATCGTCGGCTTCGGCACCAGTGCGCCCGAGTTGCTCGTGTCGGCGTTGGCGGTCCTCGATGACAACACGGCGGTCGCCGTCGGCAACGTCGTCGGATCGAACCTGGCGAACCTCACGCTGCTCCTCGGCATCGGTGCCGTGATCGTCGCGCTCACCGTGGAGTCGCGCACCGTCCGACTCGAAGCGCCGATCGTGCTCGTCGCCACCATCGCGTTCGCGCTCGCGGTGCAGGGCGGCATCCAGCGGTGGGAGGGCGTGCTGCTCGCCGCCGGTCTCGTCGGGAGCATCATCGTGATCTCCCGCGCACCGCGCCGCACGTCCGGCGAGCAGGACGCCATCGACGACGAGGTCATCGAGCTCGCCGACGCCGAACACCACCGCTTCGGTGTGGAGGTGGCTCGGACCGTCGTCGGACTCGTGGCGACCGTCGCGACCGCTCAACTGCTGCTCTGGGGTGCGCTGCGGGTGGCGGACGAGACAGGGCTGTCGGGTGGTTTCGTCGGAGTCACCCTCGTTGCGGTCGGCACGTCGCTGCCGGAGCTCGTCACCGTCATCCAGTCGGCGCGCCGTCGGGAGACCGACCTCATCGTGGGCAACCTGCTCGGCTCCAACCTGTTCAACGCGCTCGCTGTGGGCGGGGTGATCGGCATCCTCGGGGCACCGGCGTTGGACGACACGACGCTCACCATCGTCGGGGTGGGCGCGGCCATCGTTGCAGCCGTCCTGGCGACCGCCGCCATGGCGACGCGACGAACGGTCACCCGCACCGAAGGGATCGTGCTGATCGTTGTGTACATCGCGACGATCCCGCTGCTGGCGTGAGCGGAGCATCGACTCCTCGTCGATCGGGGACACCCGGCGCTCGACGCCGCACCTCCCGCACGTCGGCGTGAAGGTCACGGGATACGCATCGCAGGAGACCGCAGGTGCGCCGCCGACGACCTCTCGACTCCTCCGCGCCCAGCGACCGCCGCAGCGGCTTGTTTCGCAGGAGCGCTGACGCGCTCCGTACCATCCGTCCCAGCGATGGACAGCCAGACGAACGACACGAGCGATCGGACGATCCCACGGCTGTTGCTGGTCGCGCTCGCGATCGCGCCGATGCTGATCCTGAGCGCAACGACGTGGTCAGCGAACGCCTCCCTGTTCTACCTCGGCATGCTGCCGGCGGGCATCGGGCTGCTGATCGACGCCCGCGTGGGGGTCGCAGGCGGCCTGCTCACTGCAGCAGCGATGATGCTGGCGATACCGCTGCGCGGTGAGGCAGTCGCAGGAGCGCTGCTGATGGCTGCGATCGGCGCAGTGGTCGGACTCGTCTCGGTGCGCGGATGGCACGGGGTCGGCGGGTACGTCGGGCCACAAACGTCGTTCGCGCTGATCGGCGCACCGACCGTCGCCCTCGCGTCGGGAACGGTGGA
The DNA here is from genome assembly GCA_964350535.1 of uncultured Ilumatobacteraceae bacterium. GTDB lineage: Bacteria > Actinomycetota > Acidimicrobiia > Acidimicrobiales > Ilumatobacteraceae > CAYGLH01. Next base: position 867 of record CAYGLH010000195.1, on the reverse strand, counting down.
CCTGGGGACATCCGGAGCCGCAACGGCGATGATGGGAGCGGTCGTCGCCGCAGGAGGCCTGTGGACGTCGTTCGTCGGATGGCTGGCCCGTCGCGAGCTGCCATCGGTCGCGCTCCACCCGGTCTCGGGCGACGTCGCACGGTACTTCGCGCTGGCGTTGGCGGCACTGGTCGGGCTGGCGACGTTCGTGGCGATGCACTGGGCGACCAGTCCGAACGCGTGGTGGCTCGTGCTCACCCTGTTCGTCGTCATCCAGCCGTACTACGCAGCGAGCCTCCAGCGCAGCGCGTATCGAGTGCTCGGAACCGTGCTGGGAGCAGCGCTCGCCGCTGTCGTGGCCGAGTCGCTCGCCGGAATGCCGGTCCTGGTGTCGGTGGCGACGCTGCTGGTGACGGCCGGGGCGATCTGGGCGAAGCTCAGCCGGCCCTACTGGGTGTATGCGACATTCCTGACACCGGCGGTGATCCTCCCGACCTCCGACGAGACCGATACCGCACTGTTCGCCGACCTCGAGCGGGTCGTGTTCACGGTTGGTGCTGCCGTCGTTGCGGTGGTCGTGTTGACGATCGGCCACCTGATCGTGACCCGGACCCCTGCAGCGCCTCCTGTCGGCGACCGGAGCGACGCCCACTGACGACGCCGCGGGTTCCCGCACGTCGTCGATGAGTGAGCTTCCGCTCTTGCGTCAGGTCGCTCATCGGAGGTGGTGCCGGAGGGGCGGACACCGGTTGTGCAGCGCCTCGTGGATGTCGTATCAGCTCTCCAGCGGTCCCTCGTGCCATGCCATCGTCGTGCCGCCCGGAGTCGTCAGAAGTCAGCCAACCACGCGGGGAAGGCCGCCGATGACGACATCGCTGCGATGGAACC
>CAYGLH010000194.1:3450-6888 GCA_964350535.1 uncultured Ilumatobacteraceae bacterium | reverse complement strand
TGGCGTCGCCGATGTACACCTCGCCCGGAGCGGCCATCGCCTGCAGCCGCGACGCGACGTTCACGACGTCGCCCATCGCGGTGTACGTGTCGGTGCCGGCGACCGACCCGACCAGCACCTCGCCCGTGTTCACCCCGACGCGCAGGCGCAGCGGCTGCTCGAGCTCGTCGTGCGCCTCGACGTATCCCGCGAGCGACTCGTGCATCTGCAGCGCGGCGCGAATCGCCCGGTCGGCATCGTCCTCGTGCGCCACCGGGGCGCCGAACATCGCCAGGATCCCGTCGCCGAGGATGCGCTCGACGCGACCCCCGAACGCCACGATGTCGTCGACGAGCCGGGCGAAGGCACCGTCGACCATGCGCTTGACCTGCTCGGGGTCGAGGTGCTCGGCCAGGCCCGAGTAGCCGACGAGATCGGCGAACAGCACGGTGACGACGCGACGCTCTTCACTCGTCGCCCCCACCACCGCATGTCCACAGAACGGACAGAACCGAGCCCCCGGCGGCAGTGGCTGTGCGCAAGATGCACATGCCATCGTCGATGACGATACGCCTCGGCGAACCGTCCTCCACACGCCGTTTCGACGCGCTTGGCGGGCTCAGGACACGTCGCGGTTCCAGGGCAGGTCGGCCAGGAACCGCGCCGCCGCAGGATGCGGATCCATCGGTGTGTCGTCGGACGACGCCTCGAGCCGTGGATCGAGGTGCACCTGGCATCCGGGGCACCAGTAGAGCGTCCGCTGGTGGATGCCCATCGGCCTGCTCATGATCGAGTCGCCGCAGCGAGCACAGCGCTGACAGGTACGGCCGTAGACCGCCAGCCCGCCTCGCACCTCGGGTGCGGTGATCCGCTGGGAGCGGCCGAGGTTCGACCGCAGCTGCGACGCCGCCGTGTTCACCAGGCGGATCGCATCGTGCTCGCTCAGCGCGCCGACGCGGGCGAACGGACTCATCTCGGTGGCCCAGAGCACCTCGCAGCGGTACACGTTGCCGACGCCGCACATCACCCGTTGATCGAGCAGCACCTCGCCGATGCGAGCCTCACCATCGGGATAGGACAGCAACAGGTTGACGACGCTGCCGAGATCGATGTCCTCGTCGCACAGGTCGGGGCCGAGGCGGCCCATGCCGGGGTGGCGCCGCTTGTCGGGCACGCGGTAGGTCTCGACGGTCGGGGCGTTGAAGCAGACGGCGATCCAGTCCGGCACCTCGATCGCCACGCGCATCTGCGCGGAGGGCTTGCGCCATCGGTCGCCGTGCCGGTACAGGTGCCACGACCCGCTCATCCGCATGTGCGTGTGCAACACCAGGTTGTCGTCCCACACGATCTCGATGTGCTTGCCGTGGCTCTCGACACGCTCGACGACCCGACCGGCACGCGGCGTGGGGCCCACGAGACGAGGTGCGTCGAACCGCTGCATCGGTTTCCCGGCCAGCGCGGTGCGCAGTGCGCTCGCCGTGCGGTGGATCGTGTCGCCCTCGGGCATCGGAGCTGAATTCTACGGCTCGGACGTAGGCGGGTGGTGCATCCCCCGGCCGGGGAACGGACGATCAGGGGAGCACGCCGACGTGCGCCAAGGCCAGCCGGATGAGGCGGTCGTGCCCGCTCGTCATCTGCTGTCGCACCTCGTCGCTGACCGCTTCGGCCGGTGAGAACCAGGCCAGGTCGAGCGCTTCCTGTGTCGGCTCGCACTCGCCTTCGACCGGCACCACGTAGGCGAGGCTCACCGCGTGGTGGCGCGGGTCGTAGAAGCCGGAGCGGTCCGGGTTCGGGAAGTACTCGACGACCGTGAACGGCGTGGGGTTGGGCGGCACGCGCGGGAGCGCCATCGGCCCGAGGTCCTTCTCGCAGTGCCGCATCAGGGCCTCGCGCACCCGCTCGCCGAACAGCACGCGCCCCGTGACCACCATCCGGCTGATCGTGCCGTCGGCAGCCACGCGCAGCAGCATCCCGACCTCGGTGACGTTGCCCATCGCGTCGACTCGCACGGGCACGGCGTCGACGTAGACGATCGGCACGTTGGCGCGGACCAGCTCGAGATCCTCGGGCGACAGCCAGCCGGTCCGGGTCTGCGTACGGGCGTCGTCGTCGATGTCGGTCACGGCGTCGATGATCCCACGTCGCCGGGGTCTCTGGGATGATCCCGTCGTGGAATCCGATCGCACCCGTTGGGACGACCGCTATCGCGACGCGCCGCCGCCGTCGCCCGCCGCGCCGGAGGCCCTGGGACTCGCCGGCGCCCCCGCCGACCCCCGCCGCCGAGGCGCACGGGCCCTCGACGTGGCGTGCGGCACCGGCGCGACGTCGCTCTGGCTGGCCGAGGGCGGCGTCGACGTGCTGGCGCTCGACGTCGCCCCGACCGCCATCGCCATCCTCGACGCAGGTGCCGAGGCGCTGGGCGTCACCGATCTCATCGACGCCCGGACGTGGGACCTCGACGACGGGCTCCCGTCCGACGATGTGTTCGACATCGTCGTCTGCCAGCGGTTTCGCGATGTCGAGCTCTACGGTCCGCTGACGCGCTCGGTGGCCGTCGGCGGCGTGCTGTGCCTGACGGTGCTCTCCAGCGTGGGGCGCGACGGAGCACCCGGCCCGTTCCACGCGGCGCCCGGCGAGCTCCTCGACGTCGTCGGCCCGTCCGGCCTCACGATCCTCGCCCACGACGAGTCCGACGGCGTGGCCTCCCTCGTCGCTCACCGCCCAGCTCGGCGATGACAACGCCGCCGATGTGCGGCGGCTCAGCCGAGCGTGCCGGCGGCGAGGGCGGCCACGGTGTCGAGCTCGGCATTGCCCCCGGAGCACACGAGCACCGCTGATCGACCAGCGCCGGGGAGCTTCCCGGCCCGCAGCGCGGCGATGCCGACGGCACCGGCGCCTTCCAGCACCAGGTGCCGCTCGACGAGCGCCCATCGCATCGCCTCGGCGATCTCTCCCTCGGTGACGAGCACGAGATCGTCGACATGGTCGCGCACGATCGGATAGGTCACCTCGTTGCGCGCTCCGATGCCCCCCTGGAGGCTGTCGGCGAGGCTCGGGACCTCGTCGATCGCGACGGGTGCACCGGCGGCGAGGCTGGCGTGCATCGCCGCGCCGCGATCCATCGACACGCCCACGACGCGGACCCCCGGCAGGCTGGCCTTGACGGCGACCGTGATGCCGGCGATCAGGCCGCCGCCGGACACGGGGACGACGACGAGGTCGCACGTCGGACGCTGCTCGGCGATCTCGAGCCCGCAGGTGCCCTGCCCTGCAACGGTGACGGGGTCGAGGATCGAGTGCACCAGCACCGGCCCGCCGGGACGATCCGACATCGCCACCGCCCGCTCGAACGCGAGGTCCTGCGACGGACCGCCGACGTCCAGCACGGCGCCCACCGATTCGAGGGCACGACGCTTGCCCGGCGGCACGTGATCGGACATGCACACCGTGGCGGTGGTC